>NZ_JANSJJ010000043.1:0-1175 GCF_047502715.1 Synechococcus sp. H55.10 | reverse complement strand
TGAACCCGCCGCAGGGATCCCTTGTTAAAAGCTGGGAAGCGTAGGTAGGGGTACTGCTCCTTGGCCTGCCGCAGCTCCTGGAAGGCGGGGGCCAGTTGATCTTTGGGGGAGATCCCTGTTACCACACACCAGAGCTTGGTGCGTGTCAAGGCCACAAAAGCTTGATTGCGCCGGCGCAGTTGCTCCTCTACACTTAGCCCCGGCTCGGTGACGTTTTGAAACTGGCAGACGTAGACTTTCCAAGCTTCGTTGCCCTTGGCCCGGAAAATCCCCGATAGGGTGACATGCCCCGGCAAGCGGAAAATATCCCGATCGGCATCTTCGCCGGCAATGAGGGCGCTAATTCCTCTTTGTTTGAGCCTGGCCTTTAGGCTTTCCCAGTAGGGTCTGCTCCCTCTGAAGCTGGCTACACTCGTAACTAGAAGATCTTCCGGCCGGAAACTCCACTGCTTCAGGTCGCGCTCGATCTGTTGGGCAATCCAATTCTGCTCCTCTTCCTCAGAAGGGAAGGTGCGCCAGACCAGCAGCGACTGGGAATCCACCTTGGGATCAAAGTTTTCTTGATCGACGGGATGGCAAGCCTTGCGGGTGAGGGTAATTGGGGATCCAGGCTTACGAAAATCACCTTCTACCACTTCGTAACCCAAGTTTTCCCACTGGTCTTTTTGAGTGACCCCCTGCAAAGGCTGGCCTCCACGCAGAAGACCCATGTTGATGGCATGGGCAGCCATGAGGATGATGTTTGGAGTGCGGTAGCAATGACGCAGTACGATGGCTCGCCCTCCCAACCGCACTTTGGGTTTGCCCGTCTCGTCGCGCCCGAATAGCTCGGCTGCCCCTGGCACCGTCAACGAGCCAATGCCCTGGGCTTCGTCATAGGCCCAGTAGAGCCGCTTGGGATCCCGTAAAGTTCGATAGGCTAAACGGTAAAAGGCAGGCGGCAAATCTTGACCTTCATCGATCAAGATGGCGTCAAAAAGTTGAGGGATTTCCTTGGCTTCTTTTTCTAACTCTTGGCAGACGTAGTCAAAGGGCTCCGTTGTATAGTCATTTTTATCCCTCAGCTCTGCCCTTGCCTGCTCCAAGCTTTTGGGCAGCAAGCCACATTGGTGAGCGAGCAGGCGATAAAACCCAAGCTGATCCTGGGATCCCCAGGCATGCATCACCCGAAGCTT
>NZ_JANSJJ010000042.1:0-1176 GCF_047502715.1 Synechococcus sp. H55.10 | reverse complement strand
GTGTATACGAGAACGCCTACTCTCCCGCCGGTGCAGGCAGTACCCTCGGTAGAAGGCGCTTTCACTTCTCTGTTCGGGATGGGAAGAGGTGGTTCACGCCTTCGTTAGGGACCCTTTGTGCTTTGAGGGAGCTTACGCCCGCCTCAAAGCTATCTTTAACAGCAGGGGATATGGATTACGACACGGGCAATTAGTACGGCTCGGCTCAACAGGTTACCCTGCTTACACCTGCCGCCTATCGACGTGGTAGTCTCCCACGGCCCTTATGGGACGCCTGATCTTGGGGTGAGCTTCGCGCTTAGATGCTTTCAGCGCTTATCTCGTCCGCACATAGCTACCCAGCGGTGCTCCTGGCGGAACAGCTGGTACGCCAGCGGTGCGTCCACCCCGGTCCTCTCGTACTAAGGGCGGGTCCCCTCAAGCGTCCTGCGCCCGCGACAGATAGAGACCGAACTGTCTTGCGACGTTCTGAACCCAGCTCACGTGCCACTTTAATGGGCGAACAGCCCAACCCTTGGGACCGCCTGCAGCCCCAGGATGTGACGAGCCGACATCGAGGTGCCAAACCTCCCCGTCGATGGGGGCTCTCGGGGGAGATCAGCCTGTTATCCCCGGAGTACCTTTTATCCTTTGAGCGATGGCCCTCCCTTGAGGAACCACCGGATCACTATGCCCGGCTTTCGCCTCTGCTCGACCCGGCGGTCTCGCAGTCAAGCACCCTTGTGCCATTGCACTCTACGCACGGTTGCCAAGCGTGCTGAGGGTACCTTTGGGAGCCTCCGATACGTTTTTGGAGGCGACCACCCCAGTCAAACTACCCACCAGGCACTGTCCCCTGCTGTGCAGGGTTAGGCCGCATACACCAGAAGGGTGGTATTTCACTGGCGGCTCCACCCCGACCGGAGCCGGGGCTTCTCAGCCTCCCACCTATGCTACGCATCCAATGCACGCGGCCAATACCAAGTTGTAGTGAAGGTTCACGGGGTCTTTTCGTCCCGTCGCGGGTAACCGGCATCTTCACCGGTACTACAATTTCACCGAGCTCGCGGCCGAGACAGTGCCCAAGTCGTTATGCCATTCGTGCAGGTCGGAACTTACCCGACAAGGAATTTCGCTACCTTAGGACCGTCAGAGTTACGGCCGCCGTTTACCGGGGCTTCGGTTTGGGGCTTGCAC
>NZ_JANSJJ010000041.1:0-12831 GCF_047502715.1 Synechococcus sp. H55.10 | reverse complement strand
GATGGCAAACTTCCCTGAGGAAGCGCGAAGATTGACAACACAACCTTAAAACATCCGTTAAGTTCTGTCAACTGGCTCATTGATCCTGAGAGAGGCCATGTCTCTTCCCCGCTGGATTTTAGGGATCCACACCACCACGCCGGTTTTGGGCTTGGCCCTGCTGCCGTTGGAGCCGGAGCTGGGAGAAACCCGCATTCTGAGCCGGTGGCTGGATCGGGAGATGGCAGCGCAGTTACACCCTTGCCTGAAGGAGTTCTTGGCCGGGCAGGACTGGTCGCAGGTGTCCGGGATCGCGGTCGCTTTGGGGCCGGGCAGCTTTACGGGCAGCCGTTTGGGGGTGAGCGTGGCGCGCCTGCTGGGTCAGCAGTTGCACATCCCAGTGTTTGGCTACTCGGCTTTGGCCGTCCTGGCCCGTCATGCGTGGATCCAGCAGGGATCCCCGGCACAGCCCTTGACGGTGGCGGTGCAGATGGACGCCAAACGGGGAGAGTGGTATGGCGGTGTGTACTGGGTGGGGGCCGAACATCTGGCTGTGGCAGTGGCCGATCAGCTCTGGGCGGAAGCGGCTTGGCAGGCGACTCTCCGAGGGTGGCCGCAGGCCTTATCTGTGGATGCCGCCGATTTTCTGGATCCTGTGCCGGTGGTGGCGTTGGCAGAATTGGCCCACGCCGATTTCCGGGCCGGGTTGCGCCCTCAGTGGCAGGAGGTGCTGCCCATCTATGGTCGTCGTCCCCCCATCGATCCCCAGGTGCTGAATCCGAGTGCCCCCTGATCACGGTAAGATTGGGAAGTCTGAGCAACGGATCCCTCTGCCGACATGATCTCAAGCAACGATTTGCGCCCTGGCGTCTCTGTAGAAATTGACGGAGCTCCCTACAAGGTGATCGAGTTTCTGCACGTGAAACCCGGCAAGGGAGCGGCCTTTGTGCGCACCAAACTCAAAAACATGCAGACCGGCAACGTTGTGGAGAAAACCTTCCGCGCCGGGGAAACCCTGCCGGCGGCCACCATCGAAAAAGTCGAGATGCAATATCTCTACGCAGAGGGGGACAACTTGGTGTTCATGGACATGGAGACCTATGAGCAGGCCCCCATTACTGCCGCCCAAATTGGCTCCGCCGTGAAATACCTGAAAGAAAACATGCAAGTGTCAATCCTGCGTTGGAATGGGCAGGTGATCGATGTGGAGTTGCCCAACACTGTGGTTCTGGAGGTGGTGGAAACCGATCCAGGGGTGAAGGGAGATACCGCAACCGGGGGAACCAAGCCGGCCAAGCTGGAGACCGGTGCTGAGATCCAGGTGCCTTTGTTCATCAAGGTGGGGGAACGGATCCGGGTCGATACCCGCACCGACACCTATCTGGGCCGCGAGTAGCTTCTTCCCCCAGCTTAGGGATTTCCGTTGTGGACAGGTGATGCATCAGGAGTGAGCCTTCCCTTGGATGTTGTCAATTGGCAGGAAATTCGTCTTCTCCTGGCCGCTCTGCAAGAGAGCGATGTAGCCGAACTAACCCTGGAGTACAAAGATTTTCGCCTCACCTTGCGCAAAGGGAGCGCCGAAGCTCCTCCTCCTGCCGCTCCACCGCTGGCCCCCTCCCCTGCTTCCCCTGCAGAAGCTCCTCCTCCTGAGAGCGCTCCCAAGCCTGCCCCCAGCCACTGGGTAGAGGTGACGGCGCCGATGGTGGGCACCTTCTACAGCGCCCCTGCCCCCGGAGAAACGGATTTCGTCCAGGTTGGCCAACGGGTGAACAAGGGTCAAACTCTCTGCATCATCGAAGCCATGAAGCTGATGAACGAGATAGAGGCCGAAACAGCAGGCGTGGTGAGGGAGATTTTGGTGAGCAACGGCCAGCCGGTCGAATTTGGCCAAGTTTTAATGCGACTGGATCCCACGGGGTAAAGCCAGGGTGGCGCTGCCCTCCCTTGGTGCTTTATCCTGGGGGCAATAAGCTGAAGTGCAGCAGCGACACAGTCTTGAACTGGGAGCCTTCTTGATGCCTCGGCGCTCTTCTTCCCAGAGTGGCTCTACCCCATTCCCCTTTCTGGAGGGGCGGGGTGCTGCTGATGGTGAGGCTGAGTCGAGCTTGCCGCTGGGGCAGCGTTTGCTGCGGGCAGGGCTCATTTCCCAATCCCAGTTGGCCCAGGCCCTGCGGGAGCAGCAGCAAAACCACCTCAAGTTGGGAGAAGTGTGCCTCGAGCACGGCTGGCTCACCCTGCCCGACCTCTACCGCTTTTTGCCCAGCCAGTCCCTTTCTCTGGGGGAGATTTTGGTGGCGCTGGGCCATTTGGATTTCGAGCAGTTGCGGGTTGCTCTGGCCCAACAGCGTCGTTACGGGCGGAAACTGGGGGAGATTCTCACCTGGAAAGGTTGGGTACAGCCGGCCATTTTGGATCGCGCCTTGGATGTGCAGGTGCAACTGCAACAGATGGCTTCCTCCAATGCGTGGGAGGCGCTGCAGCCTTTTTTGGCCAGGGATCCCCAGCCAACCCCCCAAAGCTCTGCAGCCGGGGATCCTCTCTGGGGGGTGGAGCCGGCTCTGCCCGTACCGGAAGAGGCCAGGATTCGGCCACCCGGGCTTGACTCTGAAGTTGGGGAAGTTCCCGTCTCCAGAACAACAGCCACGGCAGCCCTAGATCCTTTTGCTGATGAGCCTCAACCGGCCACCTTGGCCGACTACTGCAAGCAAGTGGAAGCCTTGCAGCTGCAAATCGAGCTCCAGGAACAGGAATGGGATCGGATCCTGGCCAACATGAATCAGCAGATTGCCGATTTTCAAAGCCAGTATCAACAGCGCATTCAAAAACTGGAAGCCACCATCCGCCTCCAACAAGTGGAGCTCCAGCATCAGGCCACGTTACAGCAGGATTTGCGAGTTTGGCGGGAACAACTGCAACGGCTGGAAACGGAGTTGGCCCTTGTCCGCGCTGCGGAGCAAAAAGCGCAGCGGCAGTTGCAAACCCAGCGAGACTGCTATCAATCCGAATTGGAGCAGTTGCAAGAGCAGATCCAAATTCTGCAGAAACGCCAGTTGGACTCGGTGCCCGGCAGTGTTGTGGCCGACCTACGCGCCCAATTGGAGGCCGCACTTCATCAGATCCAGCAGCTCCGGTCGGAGCGGGATCAGTTGCAGGCCCAACTGGCCCGGCAAGTTGCAGAGTCAGAGGCTGCCCTATCCCCGCATCTGGACGCTTCCCGGCCCGAGCAGGTTGCCACCCCAGAGCAACCGATTGCGGAGCTGAGAGCCGCTGTGCAGAGGTGGCAAGAGCGCTACGCTCAGCTACAGCAAGAGCACGAAACCCAAATGGCGCGGCTTTCCGGCTACGTTCCCCCAGAGCAGGTGGAGAGCTTGCAGGCGCAGCAACAACAACTGCAAGCGGAAGTGGCGCGGTTGATGGCAGCCAACCGTGACTACGAAGCGCACATTGCCCAACTGGAGGAGCAACGGCAGCAGAGCGAAGCTTTGATCCAGCAGCTCAGGGCAGAACAGGCTGAGGCCGAGCAGCGCATTGTCCAACTGGAGGGATCCCTGCAAGCCCGCCAGGAAGCCCTGGAACAGGCTCAGCAGCAACTCAAAAGCATGGGATCCCGCCTCAGCGCCCTCCAACAGCAGCAGGCCAACTTGACGGTGGAGCTGCGAGACGCGCGGGAGCTGCTGGCGGCCTACCGACAGAGCTTGGAGACTTTACAAGAGAACCTCAAAGTTGAGCAGAACCGCAACCGTCTGCTGCAGGTGAGTTACGAACAGCAGAAGCTGATCGCCGAGGCCGCCCAAGCCCAGTTGAGAGCAGCCAACCTCCCAACCGCCAAAGAGGGGCCGGCGCATTCGTCTGGGCCTGCCAGGGGGACGGAGGAGCCCGGGCTCAACGCCGGGGAGCTTCCCGCCAATCCTGAAGACCCGCCGACGGATCCCTTGTTGGCGGAGCTTACCCCGTGGGCCAGGCATCTGTTCCAAAACTTGCAGGAGGCGGGCCTGCTGGATCGGCCCCAGATCGAACACATCCTCAGCCGTTGGCAACAGGCGGGGGGCAAGCTGACGACAGTTATCGGCGAGTGTGCGGGCCTGAAGGCGACCACGATCAAATTCTTTGCCGATGGGGGATATTCGGCCCGGCTGTCGGGGTGCCGCACGCTGGGAGAGTTCCTCAAGGCTGCCGACTTGTTGGCTGCTGAGGTGCTGGAGTTCTTGCCGCCAATGGATGAAGCTTCCCCCCACTGGGGGGATTCCTTGGTGGAGCGGGGGTTGTTGCGACCGGAGACGCTGCAGTATTTCCGCAAGCACTTCCTGTCGGCTCCCGCCAACTGATAACCTCATCCTCTCCTGCTGAGACGATGTTTGGAGTTGCAGCCGCCGAGACCCCTGACCGGGTGAAGGTCTTGCCCCCGCAGCGCATTGTTGGCCAGGAGATGGCAGCGCGGCTGCTGGTGGCGGCGCTGGAGAAGGGGCGGGTGACTTCCAGCTACTGTTTCTTGGGCCCCCAGGGGGTGGGTCGGGGGCTGATGGCCCGTTGGTTTGCTCAGGCCCTCTTGTGCGAAGCCAGCTTTGGGATCCCTTGCGGCAAGTGCTCAAGCTGCCGTTGGCTGCTGGCGGGCAACCATCCCGACCTCCATTGGGTCAGCCCCACCTACCTGCACCAGGGCCGTCTGATCCCGGCAGAATCCCCGGAGGCGCAAACTTTGCAGCGGCGCTCGCCACCCCAAATTCGCCTGGAGCAGGTGCAGGGAATAGCTCGCTTTTGTTCCCGTAGGCCGATTCCTGCGAGGACTCCGTCCTGCTTACGCGAACGGCGCTCGGTGGTGGTGCTGGAGGGAGCGGAAACCTTGGCAGAAAGCGCTGCCAATGCCTTGTTGAAAACCCTGGAGGAGCCGGGCCCGGCTCACATCATTCTCATCGCCTCCCAGGCGGCCTCCCTGTTGCCAACCCTGCTGTCCCGCTGCCAGATGGTGCTGTTTCGCCGCCTCAGCCCAGAAGAGGTGGAGCGGGTGTTGAGTGGGTTGGGCTGCCCAGATCTGGCAGGGATCCCCCGATCCGAGCTGATCGCCTTGGCCCAGGGCAGCCCCGGCCTGGCGTTGCTGGCCCAGCAGCACCTGCGGGAGATTCCGCCATCGCTCCTGGAGGAACTCAAACGTTGGCCTTGGCACTTTTCTCTCCAGCGGGCGTTGGAACTGGGCAGAGCGGTGGCCGGTTTGGAGCTGCCGGCGCAACTGTGGCTGATCGACTATTTGCAACAGCATTTCAGGCCTACAGCCCCCTATCGCGAGTGGGCGCAGGGATCCCGTCAGGCAATCCAGCAGTTGGAGCGCATTCGCCAACAGCTTTTACAACTGGTGCAGCCGCGCCTCTGTTGGGAGGTCAACCTTGCCAGGATTAGGCCGGGTGGGTGATGTGATAGCTGCCGTCGGCCTGCACCCAGGCGATCTCCGGGATCCGACACCGGCGGGCGTAGGCTTCGATCTCTTCGGGGTCCCGATCCAGCAATTCCAGCTCTACTGCTTCTGATGCTCGCCAGCGGGCGGCCAAAGCCAGCGCCGCCGGGATCCCCGCCGGCACCAGGGGCACCACCAACCGCTTGCAGACCATCGCCTCGGTTTGGGGATCAGGGGGCAAGAGCCGCAGCAGCGTATCCGGCAGCAGGGTAAAGCCGATCCCCGGCTGTTCCACTTGCTGAGGGCTGTAGAGGGCATGCAGCCGGTCGTAACGTCCTCCCAAGGCGATGACCTCCCCGGCGGCCACCGCCTGAAAAACGATGCCGGTGTAGTAAGCCAGGGTTTGCAGCAGGCTCAGATCCAGCACCACCTGCACTCCATGATCCTGGAGCACCTGGCAGAGCTGCCGCAGATCCCGCAGCCGCTCAGGCGGCACTGGCAGCCGCGCCAGGTTAGAAAGAACCTGAGCGGGCTGGCCCCGCAGCCCCAGGATTTGCAGGCCAATCTGGCGGGCGGCTTCCGGCAAAGGGGCCGATTCTAGGTAAACGTAGTCGAGCCGGGCAATGGCACGGCGCACCGCCGCTTGAGCCGTGGGGGCAACTGGGCTGAGCAGGCTTTCGGTCAGGCCCACATCGCCCAGCAGCAGCGTCCAAGCGGAGATGCCGACCGAGCGAATGCAATCGGCCAACAGCAGCAGGATCTCGGCATCGGCCAGCCATCCGCCCGCCCCGATCAGCTCCACCCCGGACTGAAAAAACTCCTGGCTGCTGTAGGATCCCTCCTCCCGCCGGCTGTTGCGGAAAACGCTGCCGTGGTAGTAGAGCCGCAGCGGCAAAGGCCCGCCGGCTAGACGGGTGGCCGCCGCCCGCACAAGGGAAGCGGTGAACTCCGGGCGCAGCCCCAGCATCATCCCTTCGCCATCCCGCAGTTGCAGCACCGCCTCGGCGCGGATGGATCCCCCCGCCAGCAGTGTTTCCAGCCGCTCCAGGGTGGGGGTGATGAGGCGCTGGTAGCCGTAGCGGCGAAAAACCTGGGTGAGCTGAGCCTCCAGCCTCTCCCGTCGCTGTACTTCCCGGGGCAGCAAATCGCGGGCGCCGCTGGGGGGGCGCAGGCTGCTGGAAAGGGTGGAAGCAGCTAAGGACTCCGTCCCGCTGACGCGATCGTACACAGGCTGCTCCGGCAGAGTGTCCTGCCGCATCATACTGGATCTGCGGGGTCAGGCGGGATCCCTGGGAAACTCAGGCCACTCCCAGATGGGGTCGGTGGAGCGCACCCGGTGCATCCCGGCGGCGGCAAAGCGGGCGAAGGCCGCCTCCGCCTGCTCGCTGAAATCCACCCCGCCGGGGATCACCACCGCTGAGGTGCAATCTTCCAGAAGATAAACTTTCTTAGCCAGGCTGGGATCCGTGGCTTGGATCTCCTGCAACAGGTCGTTCACCGTCCAGGCCACACAGTGGCTTTTGGCTTGGCCGGCCACGATCAGCGCGTCAAACTGCAACAGGTGGCAGATGAGGGACGCGTTTTTCTCGTCGATGGGATCCCCTTCCGGCCCGGTCAAGACCTCCGGACTGAGCACGGAATAATTTTCTGTCAAGGGGTTGGCTCCCTTGAGCTGCAGGCTGGGCTGGCTGTGGCGGGCCATGCCGTGAAAGAAGATCGCCTCTTCCACCGCCGGCACCAGAGCATGGCCGATCCCTCCCAACATGGAGTGGTAGGGCCAGACGATGAGGGGATATTTGCCCCCTTGCTCCAACTGCTCGGCGTAGTGCAGGGCATAAACCTGCAGCCGCGTCAGATCCCCTTGGGTGAGGTTGGCAGCCATTGCGGGGTTCACCCGCCACCGCCCGCAGCGAATATCGGCTGCCGAAATGGCCGTGGCCGGTTCAGGATGGGCTCCCTGCGCGTCCACCCAAAAGACGGGGTGGAAAATCTGCATGGCTGTGTGGGTGTCGAGGGTGGCGATGATCTGGGTGATGTGGGCCAAGTTGCGATAGATAAACTGACAAAGCCGTCGATTGTCTTCCACCGCACCCAAACCGCTGGAGCCGGCCACAAACAGCTCAAAGCCAGGGATGCAAAAGGTATTCTGCACATCGATCAGCAACAAGCCCACCCGCACCCGATCGGCCTCTGCCGGTGGGATCCCGTGCTCCTTGGCCCAGCGCTCGGCTTCTGCTGCCCGCTGTTGGTAGGGCACCCGCCAGATCTCTCCCACCCGCTCCGGCGCAAAGTGGGGCGGCAGGCCCGCCGGCGCCTCAACAGCTAGCTCCTCTAGCATGGGATTCATGGCCTTCTTCCACTGCAACTTGGCCGACCTCGCACAAGCGCGCTCAGGGTTGACGGGGTCGGGTGGATACTTATGGTTAATCTTACTATAAGTCGGGGCTAGAGTTTTGCCCAGGTGGCCGCTCATGTTCTCGGCTACGTTTGGGTTGGGTGTTTTGTCAAGACTGGTTTTTCCAGTCTTGCGGGGGTTGTGGTGCTGCTTGTGGATCCCTGACAGGCAGGCTTACTTATGGTAGGTTTCACTATAACCTTGGCGGCAACCCGCCGCGTGCTCCCGTCCCCCTCCACCTGCCCTGAGGTTTTTCATGTTGAGCCCTGATTTCTCGTCGTTGCGGCCCCAAGACTATGGTTTGCTGACGGATCTGTACCAGTTCACCATGGCCGCCTGCTATGTGGGGGAAGGGTTAGAGGCTCAGCCTGCTGCCTTTGAGCTGTTTGTGCGGCGGCTGCCCACCGACTATGGCTATCTGATCGCCATGGGGCTCGCCCAGGCAGTGGACTATCTGCAGCAGCTCAGCTTTGCCCCCGAGGCTTTGCAGGCGCTGCGGGAAACGGGCATTTTCGCCGATGCGCCGGAGCGCTTTTGGGATCTGCTGGCCCGCTGCCGGTTTGAGGGAGATGTGTGGGCAGTGCCGGAAGGAACCGCCATTTTCGCCAACCAGCCTCTATTGCGGGTGGAAGCCCCCCTCTGGCAAGCCCAACTGGTGGAGACCTACCTGCTGGCCACCTTGAACTACCAGACCCTGATTGCCACTAAGGCGGCCCGGATGCGGGATGCGGCGGGGGATGAGGCCATTTTGCTGGAGTTCGGCACGCGGCGAGCTTTTGGGCCCCAGGCGGGGCTGTGGGCGGCCCGGGCGGCGCTGGCTGCAGGGTTTAACGCCACTTCCAACGTCTTGGCGGCTCTGAAATTGGGGCGCAAGCCGGCAGGAACCATGGCCCATTCCCTGGTGATGGCCATCGCTGCTCTCTCGGGCGACGAGACCCGCGCCTTTCAATCCTTTCGGCGCTACTTTCCCCAGGCCGCGCTTTTGATCGATACCTACGATCCCATCCAAGGGGCGCGCACGGCAGCCCAACTCTTTGCGGCCACCCATCCGGATCAACTGGGATCGCGCGGGGAAATCGGCGGGGTGCGCATCGACTCCGGAGATTTGGAAGATCTCTCTCGCCGGGTAAAGCAGATTTTGCCCCAGGGAGCGCCGGTGTTTGTCAGCGGCGACCTCGACGAACACGAGATCGAGCGTCTGCATCGCTCCCAAGCTCCCATCAGCGGCTACGGGGTGGGCACCCGCCTGGTGACCGGGGAAGGGGTCAACGGGGTGTACAAATTGGTGGAAATCAACGGGATCCCGGTGGCTAAGGCTTCCTTTGCCAAAGCTACTCTTCCCGGGCGCAAGCAGATCTTTCGCGGCCCTGAGGGAGACTTGTTGGGCCGGTTCGATGAGCCCCCGCCCCCCGGCTACGAACCGCTGTTACGCCAGATCATGCACAGGGGTGTGCTACTGGCTCCCTTGCCAGATCTAGAAGCCATCGCCCGCACCAGCCGCGCTTCTGTGCTGCGCCTACCTCAGGGGGTGCGGCAACTGCGCCAGCCGGATCCCTGGCCCATGGCCCTGACCGCGGCCTTGCAACGGGTAAAAGACCACACCCTCGGTCAGGAATCTGCCTGAGGAAAGGGAGTTTTGCTGCATTATAATGTCTTAGCTTTCAAGTCTCTGCTTCGAGATCTGAGTTTTGCTATTGGACTTGAGCCACTTCGCTGCTTAGACTTTTCCCGCTCTTTGCCCCCAACTCTATGACCCAACGTGCCTTAATTACCGGCATCACCGGACAGGATGGCTCTTATCTGGCCGAGCTGCTGCTGCAGAAAAACTACGAAGTTCACGGCATCATCCGCCGCGCTAGCACTTTCAACACCGACCGCATCGACCACATCTACGTGGATGCCCATGACCCGCAAGCCAGGCTATTTCTCCACTACGGGGATCTCACGGACGGCACCACCCTGCGCCGGATCCTGGAACAGGTGCAGCCGACGGAAGTGTACAACTTGGGGGCCCAATCCCACGTGCGGGTGAGTTTTGATGCGCCGGAATACACCGTCGACGCGGTGGCCATGGGCACGCTGCGTCTTCTAGAGGCCATCCGCGACTACCAACAGCGCACCGGGATCCGGGTGAAGTTTTACCAGGCGGGATCCTCGGAGATGTTCGGCCTGGTGCAGGAGATCCCGCAGAAGGAGACCACCCCCTTCTACCCCCGCAGCCCCTATGCCTGTGCCAAGGTGTACGCCTACTGGCAGACGGTCAACTACCGCGAAGCCTACAATCTGTTCGCCTGCAACGGCATTTTGTTCAACCACGAGAGCCCACGGCGGGGGGAAACCTTTGTAACCCGCAAGATCACCCGCGCCGTCAGCCGCATCGTGGCCGGTAAACAAAGCAAACTGTACCTGGGCAACCTGGATGCTAAGCGAGACTGGGGCTACGCCAAAGACTATGTCGAGGGAATGTGGATGATGCTCCAACAACCCCAGCCGGACGACTATGTGTTGGCTACGGGGGAAACCCACACCGTGCGCGAGTTCGCGGAACGAGCCTTCGCGCTGGTGGGTCTGCCCATTACCTGGAAAGGCTCCGGCCCAGCCGAACAGGGATTGTATAAAGACCAGGTGTTGATCGAGATCGACCCCCGCTACTACCGCCCAACCGAGGTGGATCTGCTGCTGGGGGATGCTTCCAAAGCCAAGCGAGTCCTGGGGTGGGAGCCCAAAGTGAGCTTCCCACAATTGGTGGAGCTGATGGTGCTGGCCGACTTGGAAGCCATCGGCCTGGATCCGGATCCCATCCTGGGGGAACGGCGCACCCTCAACGGCCTGCTCAGCGAAGATCGCGCCTTCATCCGCACCCAACTGGGGGTTCATTACGACTGACAAGAGGGATAAGACGGTCGAGACGGGATCCCAAAAACCGCTTCGTCCCCCTTGCCCAGATCGGGGAGTGAACGCTTAATATAGGAGATCGCCAATTCTTCTAGCTTCCTGAACGTTCGACCCTGGACATCCTTTGCTGATTTCGGAGAACTGCCCGCATGTCCCGCTACACAGGTCCCCGTCTAAAAATTATTCGTCGCTTCGGGGGACTTGATCTGCCCGGTTTGACGCGCAAGCGCCCCAAAAATAACAATCCGCCCGGTATGCATGGCGCCGAGCGCAAGAAAAAGTCTGAGTATGCCATTCGCCTAGAAGAAAAGCAGAAGGTGCGCTTCAACTATGGGCTAAGCGAACGGCAGATGATCCGCTACATGCGCAAGGCACGGCGCTCCAAGGGATCCACCGGCTTGGCCCTGTTGCAGATGCTGGAAATGCGGTTGGATTGCATCGTGTTTCGTCTGGGCATGGCTCCCACCATCCCGGCAGCTCGACAGTTGGTGAGCCACGGTCACATAGAGGTTAACGGCCAAAAGGTCACCATTCCCAGCTATGGCTGCAAAGTGGGGGACGTGATTACGGTCAGAAACAAGGAATCTTCCCGCAAGCTGGTAGCCGCCTACGCAGAGTATCCGGGTCTGTTTCTACCTGACTACCTGGAGTTTGACAAAGAAAAGCTGCGCGGACGCATCAAAGAACTGCCCCCCCGCGAGCAAATTTGCGCTCCGGTCAACGAGCTTTTGGTGGTTGAGTTCTATTCCCGTAAGCTCTAAGGATCCCTTTTGCTGCTAACTCCCCTCTCCCGGGGGGAGAGGGGCTGGGGGTGAGGGCGCTCCCCCTGGGAGAGGGGTTAGAGGCTGCCGATGGCCCGCCGCAGTTGTACCAAGGCGCGGTTGTAGGCGATCACAGCATCAGAAAGGTTGCCACGGGCGGTGGTGAGGGCAGCTTCGGCATTGATCACCTCTGTCTGAGTGCCCACCCCCGCTTGCAAGCGCAGCCGGGCCAAGCGCAGGCTTTCTTCTGCCGAGGCAATCGCCACTTTGGCCGAGTCGATCTGCTCGCGGCTGGAGCTGAGGGTCAGGAAGGCTTCTTCCACCCCCCGCTGGATTTCATTGCGGGTGCCAACGAAATTGCTCACGGCCACTTGTCCATCGATCTGGGCTTGGCGGGCTTGGGCAGATGCTGCTCCCCCATCGAACCACGTCAAGCTGAAATTGGCTCCGACCGAATAGCCAACATCAAAACTGTTGCGGCTGGCGTTGAAATCGTTAACGGCATCGAGGGTGGCGAACAAACCGACCTGGGGGCCATTGCGGGCTTGGGCCAGGCGCACACGGCTTTGGGCTTGTTCCAGCTCGCGGCGTTGGCGCTCCAGCTCTTGTCGTTGGGCGAAGGCAGCGATGATGGTCTCTTCTAAGCTGAGATCCCATTCTCCCATCGGCTCGATGCGGTCGCTGGCCAACACATCGGTGGGGCTGGGAAAGTTCAGCAGTTCGGCCAGACGGCGGCGATTCAGTTGTTGGATGTTTTGGGCCGCCAGCAAGGCTTGTCGGTTGTTGGCCAATTCCGTCTCTGCTTGGAGAATCTCGAAGCGCGTGCCCAGCCCGGCCCGTTCTCGAGCTTGAGCATCCCGCAGGGTGGCTTCCGAGCTTTCGACAGCAGCCTGTCTGATGGCAACCCTGGCATCGGCGCTTTGCAGATCGTAGTAGGCGTTGGCCACAGCTTGTTTGACCGTCTGCAGGGCTTGCTCCAGTTGCAGTTGGGCGACGCGCAGAGCTTCTTGGGCCAGCTTCAGGTTTTGCTCCCTGAGGCCAGTGTCAAAAGCGGTGTACTCCACCCGCACCACGCTGGCTGAGAAAGTGTGAACTTCGCGGCTTGGCCCGCCGCCGGGTGAAGGAGGTTCGCTGTATTGGTAACTGGCTCGAGTGGAGAGGCTGGGAGCAAAGGCAGCTTGAGCGACGGCCACCCCGGCCTCGGCCCGCTCGACGGCCAGCCTGGCCTGCTGCACAGTTGGGTTTTGGGCCACGGCGAGCTCCAGGGCTTGTTCCAAAGACAAGCCCTCTCTTCGCTCAATGCGCACCTGCAAGGGGGATTGGGGTACCACCAATTCTTCAGCCGTCAAGGCTCCCTGCACCGCCAGGTCAGCGGCAGGGGCGGAGTCGGCAAGGTTGGGGGAAATCGATAGGGT
>NZ_JANSJJ010000040.1:0-153069 GCF_047502715.1 Synechococcus sp. H55.10 | reverse complement strand
GCCCATCTCTCTAAGGCGAGCCCAAGCGCTCCGCGCCGCTAGCGCGACCACCCCCAGCCCCTCTCCCAGAGGTGAGCCCTCACCCCCAGCCCCTCTCCCAGAGGGAGAGGGGAGCTTGGCCGCCACTGCCAGACCGGCAGGCCGACAACCTCAGTCCAATTAAGTGGACAGCCTACTGCTGGGTGAGGCGCAAGGTCACCGTCGGGCTGGTTTGGTTGCCAGAGGTGGCCGTGAGATTGATCTGATACACGGTGCCGGAGGCCGGAATGGGCGGCCGCACCGTAACGGTGAAGCGGCCTTGGGCATCGGCTTGCACGGTTTGGTTGGTCACCGTCTGTTGGGCGCTGATGATGCCCCCCAGCGAGGTCGAAGCCGTTACATTCACCCGCACGGAAGCATTGGGAGCCGTGGTGCCCTGCAGCGTAAAGGAAGAGCCGGCAACCCGATCCCCATCGCGCAAGTTGGTGATCTGGGGCAGCAGGCTGGAGGGGCTGATCGTCGCGGAAACCTCTTGGGTGGTGAGCCGCTGGACGCCCCCAGTAGCCCCCTCGATCAGGCGGGCCGGCTGCTCTGCAGTCATAAAGCGCACCTGGCCGTTGTTTTCTAAGCGAGCGATGACGATCCCCTCACGGGTAGTATCCTTCGGCTCAATCAAGGCATTGACCACATAGGTGCCGCTGGAAACTTCCTGAGCCGGCAGAGTTTGCACCTGCCGTCCGTCCTGGACAAGGTAAACGGTTACTCGGCTGGAGGGAGTGCCCTTGACAGTTACCAGCAGGATCTCGCCCGCGGCCAAGGGGCGATTGCCGGCGTTGTGATCCACCAGGTCGATAGAGGCGCGGACGGGGCTACCCACGGTGAAGCTCCAGGTAACACGGCGGGTCACCCCCTGGGTGTTGGTGAACTCCAGCAGGACTTCCCGCCGTCCCGGCGGCAAGGGCTGGGCAGGACGGTAGGTGAAGAAATCCCGGCTAATCACCGACTCAGCAGTAACATCTTTGCCGTCCAGAAAAACCCGCACCGTCTCCGGGCGCACGCTGACCCCATCTTGGCTACGAAAAGAAGCGGAGATCGGCGAGGTGGGCTCCACATTAGTGGCCGCTTGAGCCGGGTTGGGATCCGTAATTTGCTGAGCCCTTGCCGGCGGGCCCGACAACCCCACAACAGCAGCGCCGATCAGCAAGGCACGGGGAAACCAAGAATACAAGTTATCGCTCATGAGACCATCCAAAATAAGGTTAAGCTGGCCTATAGGTGAGTAGCCCAGAGGCGGAGCAAAGTCAACCTAGACCTCCTGTTTGCATCCTGTCACAGGGGTCGATTGCTGTCGATACGCCTACACCTCCGGCTGGCTCTCCCCTAGACCCAACCCCAGTGTCAGATTTAAGTAAGGTTAACTGCCATCTAACGCCTAGGGCAAGGATGAGAAAGCAGCCGCGAAAGCCCAGAGGCTACATTTTGCCCGTTCAAGCTGGCATCAATTCACGAAAATAGCGCCTGTCTCTTGTAAATCGAGACAATGGTCGCCGGACACATCGTTGACCAGGCGCACTTCTACGGTGATGACATTCAAGGGATCCACGCTCACCCGGTAGCCCACGGGGGACAACATTGGCGTGTTGATGGCCATGCAATTGGGGATGGGCAGGTTGCTCAGGCGCAAGGTTTCTCCGGCAGCCAGTTCCGATACGTTCTGGCGCGGATCGGTAAAGCCGTATTCCAGAGGCAGGCCGGTGCGATTGCGGATCACCAGCTCGGCAGGCAGGTTGGGGTTGAAGCGGGCCACCGGGCGATCGAAGACCGATTGATCCACACCCACCGGCAGGCGCGGCAGCGGCACCGTCCGAAAGGCAGGCTGAGCGACAGCACGGTGTCCACCCACCCAGACTGACAAGGCGGCCATGATCAAGCCGATTCTTTTGCTTCGTTTCGCGTACCTCATGCCTCTGCCTCAGAACGCCCCTTGGACAAAATTGGGATGTCCTTCCTCGCCTGCTTGTATTGTTCCCAAAAAGGGCTGGCCGGGCCAGAGGGTTGCTGTTTTTTCAAGGGTACGCCTCAGCAAGCCCCCCTCCGGCAGCACCCAACGACAGAGATCTCCGGGGAGAAGGTTAAATTAGAGTTAACGAGGCATCAGGAGGCATGGCTATGCCAGAAGAGCTGGAAAAACCGGAGAAAAACTACTCCTGGAAGGGCAGCGCCAACGCGGGCCGGGTACTGACGATTTTGGCCGTCGTGGGGGGAGTGGTCATTCTACTGGCGGGCTTCCTGCAGTAGGCCGAGCTGTCAGACCCAAAGTTGGCGCAAGAACATCCGCCTATCGCTGGAAGCCAACGTTTTCCCTGCTATGAAACTATGAAACAACTTTCTCGCTCCCTTCTCCCACAAGGGGAAAAGGGTTGGGGGAGCAAGTGTCTCAACCTTGCTTGAAACAACCGCAATGTTTTGCAAGTCCTGCTAACAAGTTGTCAGCCTTCGCTAGGTCTTGTCAAGTTGTGCCACCATCGGGCAGCAAAAAAGACCCAGCAGGGATCCCTGCTGGGCTCAGGCCGGAGGAGCAAAAATCCTAGCCTAGGAGCTGACGAGCGGTATTGAGCACATTCTCCACCGTAAAGCCGAACTTCTCCATGCAGACAGGGCCGGGGGCGGAGGCGCCAAAGCGGTCGATGCCGATGGCCACCCCCTCAAAGCCCAGGTACTTGTGCCAGCCAAAGGTGGATCCCGCCTCGACGGAGATGCGCTTGGTAACATTGGGGGGCAAGACGGAGTCGCGGTAGCTCTGAGGCTGGGCCTCGAACAGCTCCATGCAGGGCATGGAAACCACCCGTACCGCTCGGCCTTCCTGCTGCAGTTGAGCAGCAGCCTTCACCGCCAGCTCCAGCTCTGAGCCAGTGGCAATCAAGATAAGCTCCGGGTTGGGAGCATCCACCACCACATAGGCCCCCTTGGCTACCCCCTCAATGGAGGTGCCTTCTACGGGGTTGACCGCCTGCCGGGTAAACACCAGCACCGACGGGGTGGACATGGCCTCGAGGGCCACCTGGTAGGCTCCCACCGTCTCGCGGGCGTCCGCCGGGCGGATGACGTAGAGGTTGGGGATGGCCCGCAGAGAGGCCAGCGTCTCAATGGGCTGGTGGGTGGGGCCGTCTTCTCCCAGAGCCACTGAGTCGTGGGTCATGACGTGCAACACCCGCGCCCGCGAGAGGGCCGACAGGCGGATGGCCGGCCGCATGTAGTCGGTGAAGATCAAGAAGGTGGCGTCGTAGGGAATGAGGCCGCCGTGCAGAGCCATGCCATTGGCGATGGCTCCCATGCCGTGTTCCCGTACCCCGAAGCGGAAGTTGCGCCCGTGGTAGGAGCCGGCCTGAAACTCCGGGATCCCCTTCAAGTAGGTCATGTTGGAATGGGCCAGATCGGCGGATCCCCCCAGCAGCTCTGGCACCGCCTTGGCCAGGGCGTTGAGACAAAACTTGGAGAGGTTGCGGGTGGATTCTTTGCCAGTTTCGGCAATGGGAGCCAACGCTTCTTTCCAGCCCGCAGGCAGCTCCCCGGCCATGATGCGCTTGAACTCGGCGGCCTCTTCCGGGTAGGCCTTCTCGTAGGCGGCAAAGCGCTCGTTCCACTCCGCCTCGGCTTTGGCCCCTTTATCGATGGCCTGGCGGAAGTGGGCCAGCACCTCGTCGGGGATGTAGAACTCCGGCTCCAGCGGCCAGCCGAGGTTTTGTTTGGTGAGCTTGACCTCTTCCGGCCCCAGGGGCGCCCCGTGGACGCTCTCGCTGCCGGCTTTGTTGGGGGATCCGTAGCCGATGGTGGTCTCGACGATGATCAAAGAAGGCTTGTCGGTGACCTCCTTGGCTTTTTGGATGGCTTCGGCGATCCCCTTCAGGTCGTGGTTGCCATCCTCCACTTTTTGCACGTGCCAGCCGTAGGCCTCGTAGCGCTTGCCCACATCTTCGGTGAAGGCAATTTCCGTGCTGCCGTCGATGGAGATGTGGTTGCTGTCGTAGAGCATGATCAGCTTGCCCAGTTTGAGGTGGCCGGCCAGCGAGGCCGCTTCCGAGGCCACCCCCTCCATGTTGCAGCCATCACCCAAGATCACGTAGGTGTAGTGATCCACAATCGTGTGGCCGGGCTTGTTGAAGCGGGCCGCCAGGTGGGCCTCAGCAATCGCCAGCCCTACCGCATTGCCCACCCCCTGTCCCAGCGGGCCGGTGGTCACCTCCACGCCGGGGGTTTCAAAGTTTTCCGGGTGGCCGGGGGTTTTGGATCCCCACTGGCGAAACTGCTTGATGTCCTCCAGACTGACATCAAAGCCCGTCAGGTGCAGCAGGGCATATTGCAGCATGCAGCCGTGGCCCGCCGAGAGGACAAAGCGATCCCGATCCACCCATTTGGGGTTGCGGGGATTGAACTTCAGGAACTGCTGCCAAAGCACATAGGCCATGGGTGCTGCCCCCATCGGCAGGCCGGGGTGGCCGGAGTTGGCTTTCTGAACAGCATCCACCGCCAAAAAACGAATCGTGTTGATGGCAAGTTGTTCCAGGGAGGGAGGAGCAGCAACAACCATGTGGGATCCCTATCGCTCGACATTCGCTTTCCAGTATGCCGTGTTTTGGGTCTCGCTTCCGAACCAGTGGGGATCCATCGAGCTGGGAATTGGCCTGGGCCGGTCTCGGCCGGGCAAAATGACAGGCTAAGCTGAGAGATACGCTTGCCGCCATTTCTGGTTGGAGGGTTTTCATTGAGCGCTGTTTCTTCGCCTAGCGGTAAACCGCCCTGGCTGCGGGCCAAAGCCCCCCAACGGGCCGGGTCTGTCCAGCGACTGCTGCGGGACTTGGGCCTGAACACGGTTTGCGAAGAGGCTTCCTGTCCCAACTTAGGGGAATGCTTTGCCAACGGCACCGCCACCTTCTTGATCATGGGCCCGGCCTGTACCCGCGCCTGCCCCTACTGTGATATCGACTTCACCAAACGGCCTTTGCCCTTGGATCCCACTGAGCCGCTGCGGGTGGCAGAAGCGGTGGAACGCTTGGGGTTGCGCCACGCGGTCATCACCTCGGTGAATCGGGACGACCTGCCGGATGGCGGAGCCAGCCAGTTTGTTGCTTGCATCACGGAAATCCGCCGCCGCAGGCCCCAGACGACCATCGAGGTCTTGATCCCGGATCTGTGCGGCAACTGGCAGGCCTTGGAGCAAATTCTCGCCGCCCGCCCAACGGTGCTCAACCACAACACGGAAACCGTGCCCCGCCTCTACCGGCGGGTGCGCCCCCAGGGGAACTACGAGCGCTCCCTGCGGCTTTTGGAACTGGCGCGGCAATGGGATCCCGGCCTCTACACCAAGTCGGGGGTGATGCTGGGCTTGGGAGAAGCCGCCGCGGAGATTTTGCAGGTGATGCGGGATCTGCGCCGGGTGGGCTGCGACATCCTCACTCTTGGCCAATACCTGGCGCCCAGCCCCAAACACCTGCCGGTGGAGCGTTATGTCGCCCCCGAAGAGTTCGACCACTGGCGGCAAGTGGGGGAAGAGCTGGGCTTTTTGCAGGTGGTGTCTTCGCCTCTAACCCGCAGCTCCTACCATGCTGAAGCCGTGCAAGACCTGATGCGGCGCTTTCCCAAAGGAGGATTGTGAGCCCCGATTCTCTGCCAAGCTAGACTGCTGAAAGCCCAAGGCTGGTCTGTTCTTGACACCGCCAAGGGAACCCAATCATGGACATGAACAGGATCCGTCGTTTTACTGGCAGCAGCTCAGAAAATGGCTTGGTTCCTTTACCTCAGGGTTGGCTACAGCCCTTCCGCTGGCGGCTGCCCCTGGTCAGTGCAGAAGAGTATGCCGAGTTGGTGCTGGAGCTAATGCGGGAGTCTCGCCTCAGCCTCAACTACTTGATGTTGGTGCTTGGCTCCTGTGTCATTGCCACGTTGGGCTTGCTGGCCAATAGCCCGGCTGTGATCATTGGGGCGATGATCGTGGCTCCTTTGATGTTGCCGATTCGCGGCATGGCCATGGGGGCTTTGGACGGGAATGTAGTCTTGTTTCGGACAGGTATCCTATCTCTGACCGTGGGAACCGGAATTGGGTTGGGAGTATCTTTCCTGCTGGGGCGATGGGTAGGTCTTCCCAACTGGGGCAGCGAAATTTTGGCCCGCACTCAACCCAACCTATTGGATCTGGGAGTGGCGCTAGCGGCAGGGGGAATCGGCGCTTTTGCCAGGGTGCGCAAAGAGATCGCCGACAGTTTGGCAGGGGTGGCGATTGCTGTGGCGTTGATGCCGCCGGTGTGTGTGATTGGCTTAGGGTTGGCCCGTGGAGACTGGGAGATCAGCCTGGGGGCGGCGCTCCTCTATTCCACGAACCTGTTGGGAATTGCCTTGGCCTGTATGCTCACCTTTTTGGTGATGGGCTACGCCCCCTTTGCACAAGGCCCGTTCTGGATTGGCTTGGGTGTTTGGCCTGGTGATGCTGTTGCTAGTGCCGCTGGCAGCCAGTATGACCCAACTGCTGTATCAATCTCGGCTGGAATTGGCGCTACGAACCGCTCTGCTCAACAGAACCATTACATTCCAACGGGTAACCCTCTTGCGCAGCGAGTTTAACTGGGTAGCCGATCCGCCGGAGGTGGTGCTGTCGGTGCGAGCGGACGAGCCCGTCACACCGAGACAGGTGGCACTACTAGAAGAGTTTGTGGAAGCTGAGGTGGGTCGCCCTTTCACCCTGATTTTTCAGGTGGTACAAGACCAGGAGGTGCGCCGAGAAACGCTTGCCCCAGAGGAGCCTGAGGTGAACTCTCCAGAAACAACTTTCCCCCCCGATCAAAGGGAATAACTCTTGCCTACTAATTGGCGGATGGGCTGGTTACAGCGTCAGGGATCCCACCTTTTGTTCTAACAACTGGGCCAGATCTTGCAGGAAGGCCGCCGCGTGGGCACCGTAGATGACGCGGTGGTCGCAGGTGAGGTTAACCTGCATCTGGGAGCGGATGGCGATGGCTTTTTCCGGCGTGGCCACCACGGTGGGGCGAGCAGCACCAATGGCCAAGATGGATCCCTGGTTGGGAGGCAGGATGGCGTCGAAGCGATCCACCCCAAACATGCCCAGGTTGGAGAGGGTAAAGGTGCCGCTGTTGTACTCCTCCGGCTGCAGTTGCTTGCGCCGCGCCCGCTCCACCAGATCCTTCCAGCGGCGGGAGATCTCGTAGAGATCGATCCGGTTGGCCTGCCTGAGCACAGGGGTAATTAGGCCCCCATCTTCCATGGCCACCGCCACGGCGATGTTGATGTCGGCTTTGTAGTGGATCCCGTTTTCGGTGTAGCTGGCGTTGAGGAGGGGGTGCTTTTCGAGAGTGAGGGCCACAGCCTTGACCAAAAGGGCCGTCAGGGTTACCCCTTTGGGTTTTACCTGTTGGTAAAGCTGATCCAGGCTGTCAGTGGTGATGGTGTAGCCGACGTGGAACACCGGCACGCCCAAGCTGGCGTTCATGTTGCGCACCACCGCCGCCTGCAGGGTGCTCAGGGGAACCACTTCTCCCAGGGGCACAGAGACGGGGGGAGGAGTGACCGAGGAAGGAGCTGCCGCCGGGGCAGAGGCGGGCTGAGCTGCGGCCCGCTCCACATCTTCGGCTACGATGCGCCCACCAGGGCCGGAGCCGCGCACCGTGCGCAGGTCAACCCCCAGGCTTTCTGCCAATTTTTTCGCCCGTGGGGAAGCCAGGATGCGCTGGGATCCAGCTCCGTCGGAGCCACTTGGGGGCGTGGAGGGGGGGCTTGCTGCAGGCGCAGGGGTTGGCCGTTGAACGGTGGGGACAGAGGCCGCGCTAGGGGTAGCCGCCGGCGCAGCACCCTTAGAGATGGCCTTGGCTCTCTCCTGGGCCTCGGCCAGCTCCGCTTCGGTTTCAGCAATGAGGGCGATGGGGGCGCCCACCGGCGCCGATTCCCCGGCTGGGATGAGGATGCTGGCCAGAATGCCGCTGTGGAAGGACTCCACATCCATGTCTGCTTTGTCCGACTCCACCACCAGGATGTTTTCCCCTTTCTCCACCCGGTCGCCGGGGTTCTTCAGCCAGGCAACAATCTTGCCCGTTTCCATGGTGGAGCTGAGGGCCGGCATGGAGAGTTCGTGGATCATGGCGGGGGTGGCAACACAGCAGAGAAGATTGTAACCCAGCAGACGGGATCCCGGCGCACTCCCCTAGGCCTAGTGGGCGCCGGCAGCTTCCGCCTCGGCCACCACCAACAGGGTTTTCAGCAGGGAATCGGGGTTGAGGCTGATGGAGTCGATCCCCTGCTGCACCAGGAAGCGGGCAAAGTCAGGGTAGTCGCTGGGGGCTTGTCCACAGATGCCAATCTTGCGCCCGTGGCTTTTCACCGTCTGGATCACCTGGGCAATCATCCGCTTGACGGCCTCGTGGCGCTCGTCAAAAAGGTGGGCCACCAGGGCCGAGTCGCGGTCCAACCCCAGGGTGAGCTGGGTGAGGTCGTTGGAGCCGATGGAGAAGCCGTCGAAGATCTGGCAGAACTCGTCGGCCAGGATGACGTTGCTGGGCAGCTCGCACATGACGTACACCTGCAGGCTGTTTTCCCCCCGCACTAGGCCGTGGCGGGCCATCTCCTCCAGCACCTTGTGCCCCTCTTCGGGGGTGCGGCAGAAGGGGATCATCAAGATGACGTTGGTCAGGCCCATCTCGTCCCGCACCCGTTTCATGGCCCGGCACTCCAGCGCAAAGCCATCGCGGTAGCGGGGATCCGTGTAGCGGGAGGCGCCCCGCCAGCCGATCATCGGGTTTTCCTCGTGGGGCTCATAGCGGGATCCGCCCAGCAGGTGGGCGTATTCGTTGCTCTTGAAGTCCGACAGGCGCACAATCACCGGCTTGGGGTAGAAGGCAGCGGCGATGGTGGCCACCCCCTGGGCCAGCTTGTCTACAAAGTACTCCGGCTTGTCGGCATACTGGGCGGTGAGCTCCGCCAGGCTCGGCTCTTCCTTGACCGCCTCGTTGTAGTGGATCAAGGCCAGAGGGTGGATCTGGATGTGGTTGGCGATGATGAACTCCAGCCGCGCCAGACCCACGCCGTCGCAAGGGATCTCGCTCAGGCCAAAGGCTTTTTCCGGGTTGCCCACGTTCATCATCAGTTGGGTGCGGGGGCGGGGCAGCTCCTCTAGCGGGATCTCCGTCACCTCATAGGGCAATAGACCAGGATAGACGCGCCCTTCCTCCCCTTCGGCGCAGGAGACGGTGATGGGATCGCCGGAGCGGAGCACCTGCGTGGCGTTGCCGCAGCCAACAATGGCCGGGATCCCCAGCTCGCGGGCAATGATGGCCGCATGGCAGGTTCTGCCCCCCTGGTTAGTGACGATGGCGCTGGCCTTTTTCATGATTGGCTCCCAGTCGGGATCGGTTTTCTCCGTCACCAGCACCTCGCCGGCCTGGAACTGATCCGAGCGGCGCACATCCAAAATGACGCGGGCTGTGCCCTGGCCGATGGCCTCTCCCACCGCCCGTCCCCGCACCAGGGGGTCTGGGCGCGCCTCCGTCTGCGTAAAGCGGTAGGTCTTGAGGCGGTTGGTGGCCTTTTGGGATTGCACCGTCTCGGGGCGGGCCTGGACGATGAACAGCTCGCCCGTGATCCCGTCTTTGGCCCACTCGATGTCCATGGGGGTGAAGCGGCCCCGCAGCGCCGAGTAGTGCTCCTCGATGAGGCAGGCCCAGCGAGCCAGCTCTAGGATCTCGTCGTCCTGCAGGGCATATTGGCGGCGCAGGCTCTCGGGGACGGGTACGTTTTTGGTGGAACGGGATCCCTCCTCGTCGTAGACCAGCTTCAGGGCCTTGCTGCCCAGCTTGCGGGAGAGGATGGGGCGCAGCCCCTGCTTTAGGGTAGGTTTGAAGACCACGTATTCGTCGGGGTTGACGATGCCTTGCACCACGTTTTCCCCCAGCCCATAGGCAGCGGTGATCAGCACTGCGTCTTTAAAGCCCGTTTCTGGGTCGATGGAGAACATCACCCCCGAACAGGCCAAGTCCGAGCGCACCATCTTCTGCACCCCCACCGAGAGGGCCACCTGGAAGTGGTCAAAGCCCTTGATCTGGCGGTAGGAGATGGCCCGGTCGGTAAACAGGCTGGCAAAGCAGCGGTGGCAGGCATTCAGCACTGCCTGGATCCCGTGCACGTTGAGGTAGGTCTCCTGCTGGCCGGCAAAGCTGGCATCCGGCAGGTCTTCTGCTGTGGCGCTGGAGCGCACCGCCACATCGGTATCGGGGCCGTAGCGCTCGCACAGCTTCTGGTAGGCTTCGCTGATGGCCTGCTCCAACTCTGGGGGGAAAGGCGTCTGCAGGATCAAGGTGCGGGCGGCTTTGCCCCGCTCGCGCAGGTTCCGCACATCCTCGATATCGAGGTCCTTAAGGATCTCCCGCAGCTTCTCCTCGAGGCCGCCTGCAGCGATGAACTGGCGATAGGCATGGGCGGTGGTGGCAAACCCCAGGGGCACGCGGATTCCTTTGGGGGTCAACTGCTGCAGCATTTCCCCTAGAGAGGCGTTTTTCCCACCCACCTGGGCCACGTCCCGCAGCCCCACCTCTATGAGGGGCACAACCAAGGGTGGCTCTGAGCCAAGCTGGCGTTGAGGGGGCTGTTGAAGCTGGGATCCCAGCGCTACTCCATCCGACATGCTTTGTCTCCTTGTGCCCATCAGAGCAAGCGTGATAGTTGCAAAAAGACCTTCTCCCGCCAGGACCTGGCCTGGCTTCAAGGAGCTCTACCCCCACTAGTGTACTGAGGGTTTTCCTGGGGCTAGAATCCCGGCACAACGCCCCCAGAGACGGCTGAGATGGGGAGGAGACAAAGGCAATCTCGCCAGGATCCAGCTGAAAGAGCTGCCACAAATCTTCGCCCTTTTTTACCTAATGCAAAAGTAACCGCTCTGCCACAATGTTTTCAAAGCAGCAGTTTGCCGAAACAGGGCAAATGGAAGGCCCCAGGGATCCGGTGGCAGCAATTCGCCAGGTAAGAGTGACGGAAAAACAGCAGGGCTTGCGGCTGGATCGCGGGTTGGCGGAACAACTGCCGGAGCTGTCGCGCTCGCGCCTGCAGCAGCTCATTCGCCAGGGCCAGGTTTGGCTCAATGGGCGGCCCTGCCTGGATAAGGATCGCCCCCTGCAAGCCGGGGATGAGATTGAGGTGCGGATCCCGCCAGCCACCCCTACAACTTTGGAGCCGGAGCGGATCCTCTTAGACATTCTCTACGAAGATGAGGATCTGCTGGTCATCAACAAGCCGCGCGGTCTGGTGGTGCATCCTGCTCCTGGGCATGCCAGCGGCACGCTGGTGCATGCATTGCTGGCCCACTGTCCTCGCCTTTCCGGGATCAACGGCGAGCTGCGCCCAGGGATCGTCCATCGCCTCGACAAGGACACCACCGGCGCCCTGGTGATTGCCAAACACGATCAGGCCCACCAGCATCTGCAGGCCCAGATCCAGGCCAAGACGGCTCGGCGCATCTATCTAGGGGTGGTGTTTGGCCGGCCAGCCCAGAGCCAAGGCACGATCTCTGCCCCCATTGGCCGCCACCCGGTGGAGCGGCAGAAGATGGCGGTTTTGCCCTCTGGTCAAGGGCGAGCGGCGGTAACCCACTGGCAGGTGCTGGAGCGCCTGGGCAACTACACCCTGATGCAGTTTGAACTGGAGACCGGCCGCACCCATCAAATTCGGGTGCATGCCGCCCACCTGCGCCTGCCCATTGTCGGGGATCCCCTCTATACCCAGAGCAAAACCAGCCCCGTCAAACTCAGCGGCCAAGCTCTCCACGCCTGGAAGCTCTCCTTTGTCCACCCGCGCACCGGCCAGCCGCTGCAGTTTACTGCCCCTCTGCCGGAAGAGTTTGAGCGGCTGCTGCGGCAGTTGCGCAGCCAGGCCGGATAGGCAGCTTCTAGGGTCGCTCTCGGCCCTGTCTGGCCTGTCCAATCAGGGTTCATGCTGATCCCCGTGACCAGGAAGTTTCAACCTTCAGCAAATCTTTAGAGAAGTCGGAAGTGTTTTTGCCGGGTGAGTTGTTTAGAATGCGCTCATCCTTGCTGAGGTATGCAATGCTACGCCAGTTAGAGCGGATCCTGAAGCTGGACGTGCTGCTGCGCTCTGAGCAGCGGCAGACAGCCGCTTCGCTGGCTGAGGCTTTGGAGGTGAGCGAACGGACTGTTCGAGCAGACATCAGCTTCTTGAAGGATCGCTTTCAAGCCCCCATCAAAGTCAGCCGCGAAAAGGGATATCACTACACCGATCGGGAATGGCGCCTGCCGACGATACCCCTCACCAAGGGGGAACTGTTTGCCCTGACTTTGGGAGCGAGAATGCTGGAAGCCTACGCAGGATCGGCCTATGCCCCGCAGTTGCGCTCGGCGATTGGGCGGTTGGCGCAACGGCTTCCGGAGCAGGAGTGGCTGGATCTCCAGCAGCTAGCCGATGAGCGTCTCATCTTTCGGGCGGGGGCGGAAACCCATCTGGACTGGGAGATTTGGCAACAGTTGGAGGACGCCTGTCGGGAAAAAAGACGAGTGTGGATGCGCTATCGCACCGCCAGTCGAGGCGATCAGGTGTCGGAACGGAAGTTGGATCCCTATCTCTTGCACATCTACCGCGGCACCAATCCCTACGTGATTGGCTGGTGTCACAAAAGACAAGAGGTGCGCTGGTTCCGAGTGGACAGGATTCTGGCTCTCAAAACCTTGGCGGACACTTTTGAGATAGATCCCAACTTCGATGCTAAAGCCTATCTGGCAATGATTTTTCAGCATGAGGCGGGCGGGATCCCTCGCCAGGTGGGGATTTGGTTTGATGCCCAAACGGCACCCTTCATTCGGGAGCGGCGCTGGCATCCAACCCAAGTCATCGAAGAAAACCCAGACGGATCCCTGGTTCTGCGCATAACCGTGCAGGGGATGAATGACGTCAAGCGCTGGGTGTTGGGCTATGGCAGAGGAGCCAGAGTGCTGGAGCCCCCGGAGTTGGTGGACATGATGCGGCAAGAGATCTGCGAAATGAGTCAGCGCTACACCGACAAGGAGCCGTCGCCATGAATAAGTTTTGGGCCAAGACCGGACAGGGACAGTTGCGAGAAGATGGCCGACCTCTATACCATCCCGTCCTCTGCCACCTAGCCGATACGGCAGCCGTGGCCATCGAGATCGTGCAAACCTACCTCAGCCCCCTTGCCCGTCAGCAGCTCTCGGCAGGGTTGGGGCTGGAAGGGGATCCCTTAGCTCGCTTTTGCGGGTTCATGGCAGGCTGCCACGACCTGGGCAAGGTCAGTCCTGCCTTTCAGTTTCAAGTTGGCGAAGTGGGAAAAGCCCTGGTGGGATCCCGTCTCTACGATCTGTGGCGCAGCTATCCCAACACCGGCCAACCAACTCCTCACGGAACAGTGACCGCCGCAACCCTGCCCAGCTTTCTGGAAGAGCTGGAACTGCCAAAGAAACTGGCCCAAAAATTGTCAGCTATTGTCGGCGGTCATCATGGCTTTTTCCCGGGACTTCAGGATATTCAAAGTCTCTCCCCCGACGATGTCGGTCGAGGGGAGTGGATCCCATTTCGTCGAGAGATTTTCCAGCAACTACAAAGTTTTGTTGGGCTGAAAAGAGAAGGGATCCCCACCCGCTGCGACAATGCCGCCGCCATGATCTTGGCCGGCCTGACAACCGTTGCGGACTGGATTGCCTCGAATGCGGAGAGTTTTCCCTACGCCAACGACGAGCCCTTTGAGACCTACGCTCAGGGGATACCTGAAAAAGCCCGGCAAGCCCTGAAGGTCCAAGGCTGGGTTGCGCCCCCACAGGCAGCCCTCTTACTTTTGAGGCTCTCTTTGACTTCATCAGCGAACCGCGACCGCTGCAATCGGCAGCCATTGCCCTGAAGGACAGGCTGGCTCCACCCTGCTTGGTCATTGTCGAGGCCGCCATGGGGGAGGGCAAAACCGAGGCGGCGCTCTACCTGGCCGACCACCTGCAGCACCAAAGCGGAGCCGGCGGCTTCTACATCGGCTTGCCTACCCAGGCAACCAGCAACGCCATGTTCGAGCGCGTCAAGTCATTTTTGCAAAAGCGCTATCCCGATACCATCGTGAACCTAACCCTCAGCCATGGGGCAGCAGCTCTCAAAGAAGATTACCTAGAGACTGTCTGCCGCCTAGATCAGGTTTACGACCAGGAGGGCAAGGGGGTTTTTGCCAGCGAGTGGCACACTGCCCGCAAGCGAACGCTGCTCAGTCCCTACGGGGTGGGCACCCTTGATCAAGCCCTAATGGGTGCAGTACGGGCTCGCCACCAGTTTGTCCGGCTGTTTGGTCTGGCAGGCCGCACCATCATCCTGGACGAGATCCACGCCTACGACCTCTACACCAGCACTCTGCTAGAGCGGTTCCTGGAATGGGCAGCCGTTTTGGGATCCCCCGTGATCGCCCTCTCGGCCACCCTGCCCGCCGGTACCCGCCAGCGATTGCTGGCTGCCTATGCCAGGGGCTGTGGACAGCCCCCGCCCGAACTGCCTGCCGCCCCTTACCCTCGCATCACTGCTTTAGCTTCTGGAGCCGCCCTAGCTCAGCCTTTTGCTCCTTCCGAGCACGTGCGCCGTCAACTAGGGATCCGCTGGGTTCAGGATGACCAATGGCCCGCAGAACTCCGGCAAGTGCTTTCCAAAGGGGGTGGGTGCGTTGCTGTTATCTGCTCAACGGTTGATCGCGCCCAGCAAGTGTTTAAGCATCTCCAAAATGATTTTCCGCCGGAAGAATTGGGTTTATTTCACGGGCGCTTTTTGTTCAAAGATCGAGAGCAGATTGAGAAAGAATGCTTAGAGAAATTTGGCAAAAAAGGACATCGACGTCCCTCTCACTTTGTTTTGATAGCAACTCAGGTCATTGAGCAAAGCCTAGATGTTGACTTTGACTTAATGATTAGCGACCTAGCTCCCATTGATCTTCTTCTACAACGCTCTGGGCGACTCCACCGCCATCGGTGGGATAAGCGACCACCTGAGCTGTCTGCTCCCTACTTGTGGATAGTGAAACCAGAGCTGGACGCTGAGGGCAGAGGTAATTTTCGGGAGAGTAGCTCTATCTACGATCAGCACATTCTCCTACGCAGTTGGTTGACTCTGAGACAGCGCCAAAACGTGCAACTACCTGAAGAAATTGACGACTTAATTGAATCAGTATATGACCTGGAGAGACCTACCCCCGAAAACTTAGAGCCAGTTCATTCCAAAGATTGGAACGACTCTTTGGAAAAGTACAAAGTTGAAGAAGAGGATGCTAAAAGATCTCGAGCTAATGAAGTAAAGATCCCACTGCCACATGCTGATGTGAGGCCCGAACAGTTTACCTACCTAAAAAAAGAGGATGACGAAAGCACTATCGCTGCCGTTACCAGACTTGGGCAGCCTTCAGTAGTAACAATTTTCTTGCAACAAGGGAAGAGCAGTTTAGTCTTTCCCGGCTCTCACGATCCAGTGGATCTAGAAACTGAGCCCAGCTTGCCGATGATTCGTAAGTTACTGGCCCACAGTGTTCGCATTGCTTCCCGCCAGGAGCTTGTAAAGGAGCTGCTGAGGCGGGAGAACCCCAAAACTTGGACATCTGCTCTGCTGCGTAACTGTCGCTACGTTGTCTTGAACGCCGAAGGGTGGGCCCAGATTGGCAACTGGCGGCTACGGTTGGATCCTAACTTAGGGATCGTGATCGAGAAGGTTGACAGCTAACGTTGGGGAGGAGCTCATGGAGAGCCAATCCTTTAATCTCACCAGAGAAAAGTGGATCCCTGTACTCGATCCCGATTTTCGGATCCAAGAGTTGTCTTTAGTTGAGTTGTTTAGAGAGTGGGAAAGCCTAAAAGAGATTCGAGGAGATAATCCGCCTACCACTTTAGCCCTCTACCGTTTTCTACTGGCAATTATGCACCGAGCCTATCTTGGGCCGACAGATACAGATCACTGGAAGGAAATCTTTCAAGACAATGGAAAGAGAGTTGTTGAGTACTTGCAGGGTAGTCAAAATTGTTTTGACCTATTCCATCCCACTCACCCCTTCATGCAGGATCCAGCTTTACCTATAGAAAGAGCCGTGCCTGTCTACGCCATCCATACCATGAGCACCTCTGAAGTATTCTCTCATGAACACGAATGGAGCGGCTACAGCATCTCCTTGCCGGAAGCTGCTCGACTATTGGTGCGTCTACAGGGAGTCGATATCACTAGCCTAAGGGCATTTTATGTCGGGCAAGACAGTGGCAATCGCTCTGCTGTAAACACTCCGACTATGAATGTTGCCAATGTCCTTTTAAAAGGAAGAACCTTAAAAGAGACGCTGATGCTGAACTTGATGCAGTATAGCCCAGAGAATGAGATACCGAGTGTGGTAGCTGGAGAAGATGTACCCACCTGGGAAACCGAAGTTGGCTACACTGGCCAACCGAAAAAAGAAATCCCTGCGGGATACATCCACTACTTAACCTTTCCCTGGCGGCGGCTGCGGCTGTTTTCAGAAGCTGGGCGAGTGCAGCAATTGGCTATCACTATGGGCAACTCCCTACCCGAGGGTGTAGAGGCCCGGCAGTGGGAATGTAGCGTTGCCTATAAAGAAGGTAAACCAGTGCGTCTATCTTTACACAGACAGTTGTGGCGGGATGCGGACAGTTTTCTCTTGACGGCTGGCAAGCAAACCCGTCCTCGGATTGTGGACTGGCTAGCTGAGCTCAAGTCAGAAGAATTGGTCAATAATTTGGTTGTATTTGAAGTGTTGGGTATGAGCGCTGACCAGGCTAAACCTTTAGGATGGAGTTCGGCTCGATTTTCAGTTCCAATACAGTTTGTTACAGATTTGGAGTTGGCGCAGAGCTTAAAAAGCGCTATTGGAATTGCCGAGAACCATCAACAAATCTTTCGATCTTTTAAAGGCAGCCCCTACTTTTCTCTGGCAGAGGTTCTCAAAAACGAAGAGACTGAGAATCTATCCAAGAAGCTATCCAAAGCTTTAGATGGAGAGTCTCGCTACTGGACAATTCTAGACCAAGCTTTCTCAAGGCTACTTCATGATTTACCCCAAGATAACCAAACTGGAGCTGATGGCATTACCCGCTATGGACTTACCACTCTACCTGCCTGGATTAAGACTGTACAAGATGCCGCTCGGAGAGCCTTCACCGAATCCATTGAGTCTATTCGCAATCATCAGGCCAGAGCAGCTGCCTTGCGCACACTGGAGTGGAAACTAGCAGAGCTTCGCGCCGACCCAAGGGAAAAGAAAGCTCAAAAACAAAAAACAGCTAAGAAAAAGCAGAAGAAGGAGCAAGCCGTTGTCCAATAGGAGTCTAAGTTATGGCTACAACTCAAATCTCTTCTCATAATCGACTAGAACGAGCAAAAAAGTTCTTACAGGAAATTAAGGATCGCCTTAAAAACGACACCGGCGCCAAAGTTGCCTTCAAGCGGGCACTTTCCGGCAAGCACCACCACTTACGAAAAATTTACCCCTTTGTACTGCCCTATTTGCAAGGGATCCCCGAACAAGAACAGGATATCTGGATCTTTGTGGCGTGTCTCTCTGTTTACCATGATCAAGATGCAGAACCGGATGCCGGTAACTTTGCGAAAAGCTGTCGGGAACTGCAAGACAGCACTGAATCTAAAGGCCCAGAACGAAGGTTTAGAGCTCTTCTGGAGACCGATCTTGACTATATCGAATATCCAATCACAGCTCTAGTGCGACAGATGAAGAGCAAAAAGGAGAGGAGGATTTCTGTTTACTACCCACGTTTGATCGTTGACCTTTGCTTATGGAACCACCCCGATCAAGTTGTTCAAGATAAATGGGCTAGAACTTTTTGGCAATCACCTTCTTCTGGATCTGCAAGGTCAGAAGAAACTGATAATGTAAGTTTCGAGGTCTCCGATGACTTCAAAGAGGATGTAGGCTGAGAGGCACTTGCCTCTGTTTAAGCTAGCAGACTTGTTCCGACACCATACCTTAGAGGAGAAATAGCCATGCGAATGGAAATTCATTTGATTCAAAGTTTCCCTCCTGCCAACCTAAACCGCGATGAAAATGGCATGCCCAAATCTACGATATTCGGCGGTCGTCCGCGAGCGCGAATCTCTAGCCAGTGCCAGAAGCGGGCAGCGCGAAAATACTATTACCAATATGCCAAGCTAGACCCGGCTCACTTTGCCGATCGCTCTCGTAACTGGATCCCTGAGTTGAAATCTAAGCTTGTGAAGGCAGGGATCCCTGATGAGCAAGCTGAGCTGGTTGCTCGGCTGGCCTTAGAGGAAGGGCTTAAGCTCAAGTTTAATGATAAGAACGAAGCCACCACTATTATATTTTTGGGTAAGACAGAACTTGATGCAATTGCCGAAATCCTAATCAAAAACTGGTCTGCCATCGAATCCAGCTTACGAGAGGAAAAGCCTAAGCTTCCCCAAAAGGATCCCAACATAGCCAAGGCGATCGAGAAAGCTTTGGTTGATACAGGAAAACCGGGTGATGTGGCTTTGTTCGGTCGGATGATGGCCTCGCTACCCACAGTCAATGTCGATGCTGCCGTTCAAGTGGCCCATGCAACTAGTATTAATGTCCTGCAACAAGAATTCGACTTCTTCACAGCCGTAGACGACCTGGGCAGTAGTGAGGACACCGGAGCCGACCACATGGGCGAGACGGGGTACAACAGCTCTACCTACTACCGCTTTGCTGTTCTCGATAAGGAGCAGTTGGTTGAAAATCTAGGTGGAACTGAACATCTAGGATCCATTATCAAGGCTTTTGCTACGGCTTTCATTCATGCTGTGCCCAGCGGACATCAAAACGGATTTGCCGCCCACACTCGGCCAGCATTGGTGATGGTGGTAGTTCGAGAAGGGCAGCCTATTTCCTTGGTGGATGCCTTTGAAAACCCGGTTGCTCCTAGTGGAGGATTTAGCCTACTGGAAAATGCCGTTAAAGCTTTAGATGAGTATTGGGGATCACTTATCAAGATGTATGGAGAAGCTGATGTGCAGTATAAGGGCGTTGTTGCCCTTGATAGGCTAGCCGAGAGACTTAACGTACTCAAATCTAGCAAGAAAGATTCTGTAGAAGAGCTCTTAAATAGTGCTCTCAAAGCTCTTGGCGTGGCCAACAACGGCAAAGGAGCTTAGATCATGACTACGCTTCTCATGCGATTGCGGGCCCCGATGATGAGCTGGGGCGACCACAGCCAGTTTGATTATCGCGATAGCCGTCGTGAGCCTACAAAGTCGGCTGTCATCGGGATCCTCTGCGCGGCACTGGGTCGCCCTCGTTGGGAACCTGTTGATGATCTAGCTGCCCTCAGAATGGGGGTGCGAGTGAATAAGGAAGGGATCCTTCGCAAAGACTTCCACACAGTGCAAAACAATATGCACGATAGGCGTAAAGCGGAAACGACGCTTAGTGAGCGCTACTACGTAGCGGATGGGGATTACCTGGTGGGATTGGAAGGGGATTTTAATTTGCTGAGAATCTTGGATCAAGCTTTGCAAAAACCTCACTGGCAAGTGTTTCTAGGACGGAAGAGTTTTATTCCCAGCCGCCCTTTGCGATTGGGGCTTGTGGAGCAGCCCTTGCTGGAAGCTTTGCGTCAGCACCCTTACGAGTGTTCTAGACGCGAGCAGTGTCCCTCTCAACTTCGCTTTGTTTTGGAGGTTCCTGAGAGCTTAGATGTGCGCCAAGATGTGCCTTTGAGCTGGCAGCCACGGCGTTTCGGTTGCCGGGCTGTGAAGACAGAATACTATAAACTCCCGGAGGTGATATGTATCTTTCCCGGCTGATCCTCAACGAGCGACAGATTTTGGTGCAGCGAGAGCTCAGTAATGCTCACGCTTTGCACCAGCGAATTATGCATGGTTTTCCCGATCAACCCACCAAAACCCCTCGCTCCGATTGGCATATTCTTTACCGTCAAGAACCCGATGGCTGCACTCTCCTGGTACAATCAGCCATTCAACCAGATTGGTCTCGCTTGCCCCAGGGTTATGTCCAAAGGGATCCGGAAGTCAAAATCTTTGACCTAAAGCCAGAAGTTCTAAGTAAGGGAAGATGCTTTCAGTTTCGACTTCGAGCAAATCCCAGCAAGCGAGATAGGAAGACCCACAAGATTATTGGCTTTTTTCGCTCTGAGGATCAACTGGAATGGCTCCGCCGCCAGGGCCAGCAGCATGGGTTTGAGGTGTTGGCTGCAGAAGGGATCCCATCGCCGCAAATATTTGGGATCAAAAAGGGGCTCTCCGGGCCAGTTCGTATCCACACCGTTTTGTTCCAGGGCATATTGCGGGTAACTGATGCTGAAGCTTTGGTCAAAGCAGTGCAACAAGGAATTGGGCGAGGGCGCTCCTACGGCTGCGGACTCCTATCACTTAGCAAGATCAGCTACTTTCCCTATTAGTTTTGCCTTCTAAAGGAGAGTATCTTATGAGCACAAAGACAACTGCGAAAAGTTTACGTTCTATCCCAAAGGTTCGAGATAGCATAAGCTTCGTCTATGTGGAACGGTGCCGAATTGAGCAAGATGCTAAAGCTGTTGCCGTTTTGCAAGAAGATGGCAGATATATAATCCCTTGTGCCAGCTTGACAACTTTAATGCTAGGCCCCGGAACGGCAATTACTCACGCTGCTATTAAGAACTTGGCCGATGGCCTCTGCTCAGTCCAGTGGGTTGGCGAAGATGGGCTACGCTTCTATGCCAGCGGATCCCATCCTTCTAGCAGCGTGGAAAGGCTTTATCACCAGGCCAAACTCTGGGCAGATCCCGTCCAGCATATGGAAGTGGTTCGGCGTATGTATTCCTTTCGCTTTCCCGAACCTTTAAAAGAAGGGCTAACCCTTGAGCAGATTCGTGGCCTAGAGGGAGTGCGAGTGCGAACTGTTTACAATCGCCTGAGCAAGGAAACAGGGGTAAAGTGGAAAGGACGCTCCTATAAGCTCAAGGAATGGGAATGTGCTGATCCCGTTAATCGAGCTCTTTCTGTTGCCAATACTTGCCTCTACTCTGTTTGCCAGGCAGCGCTCAATGCCGTAGGCTATTCAACTGCGCTGGGATTTATTCACATAGGCAAGCCCTTATCTTTTGTTTATGATGTTGCCGATCTCTACAAAACAGAGATCACTATTCCTGCTGCCTTCAAGGCTGCCGCTGAATTGATGCCAAACTTTGAGTCGAGAACCAGGCAACTGTGTCGAGAAAAGTTTGTAGAGCATCGGTTGATGCAGAGAATCATAGACGATGTTGACGCCATCCTCGGCTTCAGAGCTACTCAGGACGAGTCTAGCCCTTTGGGTGCTCTTTGGGATAACGAGAAGGGAGCTGTTGAGGGGGGAGTGAGCTACGGAGAAGATCTAGATGAGGCAACGCCGGACTAATGGTGGTTTTCATCTTGGAGAATGTCCCAGCAAGTTTGAGGGGAGACCTAAGCCGCTGGCTGTTTGAGATCAAGGCGGGGGTCTTTGTCGGTCGCGTCTCGGCTCTGGTTCGAGAAGAACTGTGGGCGCGGGTGACCAGCAAAATCGGCGACGGCTCTGCACTGATGGTCTATTCCATCAACTCAGAGCAGGGATTCTGGGCCAGAAGCATCGGGGATCCCTCGCGGCAGCTAGTAGACATAGAAGGGGTGCTGCTGGTCAAAACCTACTAAAATCGGCAAAAATCGAAGTGTTGTCCCCACACCCGTGGGGGTGAACCGAGCGCGACGGTTCACGTGGTCAGACCGATTGGCAGTTGTCCCCACACCCGTGGGGGTGAACCAATCCCCCCACCTTGACCGCCCCTGGATAGGCAAGTTGTCCCCACACCCGTGGGGGTGAACCAAGGTTTCCGGGTGGTGTTCCCTGCATCTCTCTCTCCGTTGTCCCCACACCCGTGGGGGTGAACCGTAAGGTAGACACCAACCACCAGGCCCCCGCCCCGTTGTCCCCACACCCGTGGGGGTGAACCGGACGTAGAGCTACTCCTGCGGGGGTGGCTCTGCAAGTTGTCCCCACACCCGTGGGGGTGAACCGTTGGCAAACGTCACCTGGGCCGGCGACACCATCCGTTGTCCCCACACCCGTGGGGGTGAACCGCGCCCGTTGCGACGCAAAACACAGCGCTGGGCAGTTGTCCCCACACCCGTGGGGGTGAACCGCTAGGCAGGGAGAGGGAGAGGACAGAGGGAAGACAGTTGTCCCCACACCCGTGGGGGTGAACCGTTACCCTGCGCCGGGCCCAGGCCGATACCGACGCCGTTGTCCCCACACCCGTGGGGGTGAACCGATTCTGTGGCCAGTGCCTCACTGTCCATCAACCCGTTGTCCCCACACCCGTGGGGGTGAACCGTAAGGTTGCATGGCGCACCTCAATCACTACATCCGTTGTCCCCACACCCGTGGGGGTGAACCGACTGTGCCACCACGCCCCGACACACCCAAACCCGTTGTCCCCACACCCGTGGGGGTGAACCGAGCGGGGGCCAGCCCCTGAGCCCGCGCCAGTCCGTTGTCCCCACACCCGTGGGGGTGAACCAGAAGAGAGCCTTGGCTAGCCTGACTAGCCAAAAGGTTGTCCCCACACCCGTGGGGGTGAACCGAAGACTGGGCTGCCGGACGGTAACCCCACACACACCGTTGTCCCCACACCCGTGGGGGTGAACCGCCCTAGTTGCGTGCCGTAGCGGGCCTGTTCCTGGTTGTCCCCACACCCGTGGGGGTGAACCGACCTCTGGGCCCACTGGTCTGCGGACCAATAACCGTTGTCCCCACACCCGTGGGGGTGAACCGAACCGGCGCCACCAGTCCAGGAGCGGGCGCCGCGTTGTCCCCACACCGGTGGGGCAGACAATTAAGACAATCTCACATCTACCGGGATCCCTTGCCTGGGTGGGCGACACTAGGACTGGGTCGCAGAAGCGCGATAGCTAAGGAGGGGAGTATGAGCAAGAGCCTGCTGGAGCAGTTGCGAGAGATGACCGTCGTGGTGGCCGACACGGGGGATATCAACGCCATTGAGACCTTTAAGCCGCAGGATGCCACCACCAATCCCTCTTTGATCACAGCAGCCGCCCAAATGCCCCAGTACCAGGGCATTGTCGATGAGACCTTGCTCAAGGCCCGCCAAGAACTGGGATCTAAAGCCGACACCAAAACCGTAGTGGCCCACGCCATCGATGAATTGGCGGTAGCCTTTGGCGTGCGCATTCTCTCCATCATCCCCGGTCGGGTTTCGACCGAGGTAGATGCCCGCCTCTCCTACGACACCGAGGCTACCGTAGCCAAGGCCCGCTACCTCATCGAGCTCTACAAGGCGGCAGGGGCGGATCCCAAGCGGGTGTTGATTAAAATTGCTTCGACCTGGGAAGGGATCCGCGCCGCCGAGATCTTAGAAAAAGAAGGGATCCACTGCAACCTGACTCTGATGTTTGGCCTGCACCAGGCCATTGCCTGTGCGGAAGCAGGGGTAACCCTCATCTCGCCCTTTGTGGGCCGCATCTTGGATTGGTACAAAAAACACACAGGCCGGGAGAGCTATCCCCCTGCTGAAGATCCGGGCGTGCAGTCGGTAACCCAGATCTACAACTATCTGCGCAAATACGATTACCCGACGGAAGTGATGGGCGCCAGCTTCCGCAACATTGGGGAAATCATCGAGCTGGCCGGCTGCGATCTGCTTACCATCTCGCCAGTTCTCTTGGCGGAGCTGCAAAACACCGAAGGCCACCTGGAGCGCAAACTGGATCCGGAAAAAGCTAAGAAAATGGACATCCCGCGTCTGGTGATGGATCGAGCCACCTTCGACCAGATGCACCGGGAAAACCGCATGGCTTCAGAAAAGCTGGAAGAAGGGATCCAGGGCTTCTCCAAGGCGCTGGAGGTGCTGGAAAGGCTGCTCACCGAGCGGCTGCAGAAGCTGGAGGGCGCCAAGGAAACGATTACCCACGCCGCCCAGGATGTCTTCCGCATCTACGACCTGGATGGAGATGGCTTCATTACCCGCGAGGAGTGGATGGGGGCGGATCGCGTCTTCGATGCCCTCGACACCAACCAAGATGGCAAAATTACCCCCGAAGAAATGCTGGTCGGCCTAGGGGCAGCCGTCTACTTGAGGAATTAGCCAGCCAGCTCTATGGGCGAGAACTTTCGCCGCATCGGAGATGGGGTGGCTGCCCTAGAGGCCCAGGCCCGCCTCTGGATTGCCCAGCGGCTACAGGGGATCCCTTACGATCCGCCCCCGGGGCCGGCGGCCAGCCAGGTGCTGCGCTGGATCGAGACGGACTTGCTCCCCCGCCTGCAGCAAACGCCCCAGGAGCTGGAAAATCTCCTGCGCGGGCTCAATGGCGGCTATGTGCCCAGCGGCCCTTCCGGCGCCCCCACGCGGGGCCGGGTGGAGGTGTTGCCCACCGGGCGCAACTTCTACTCGGTGGATATCCGCGCCATTCCTACCCCCACTGCCTGGCAAGTTGGCTCGCTGGCTGCCGAGCGGGTGGTGGAGCGCTACGTGCAAGAGCAGGGGGAATATCCCCGCCACCTGGGCCTATCCGTTTGGGGAACTGCCACCCTGAGAACCGGCGGCGAGGACTGGGCGGAGGCGCTGGCGCTCTTGGGGGTTAGGCCCCGCTGGGAGGGGGGACGGGTGGTGGATATCGAGATTCTGCCTGTAGCGGCTTTGGGCCGTCCCCGCGTGGACGTAACCCTGCGCATCTCCGGCTTCTTTCGCGATGCTTTTCCCAACCTGATTGCCCTCTTCGACCGGGCTGTGCAGGCCGTGGCCGCCCTGGAAGAACCGGAAGCCGACAACCCCCTGCGGGCCCAGGTGTTGGCCGATACCCAGTACTGGCAGGAGCAAGGGATCCCGCCTTCAGAAGCGGCAGAGCGGGCGCGGCTGCGCATCTTTGGCTCCAAACCAGGGGCCTACGGAGCCGGGCTGCAGGGGCTGATCGAGGCGCAAAACTGGGAAACCGAGGCGGATCTGGCGCGCGCCTACCTCACCTGGAGCGGCTACGCCTACCGGGCCGAGGGCGAGGGAGAGCCGGCCCCCGCAGCTCTGCGGCGGCAACTGGCCCGCTTGCAAATTGTCCTGCACAACCAGGATAACCGCGAGCACGATCTCCTCGACTCCGATGACTACTACCAGTTCCAGGGGGGCATGGTGGCAGCCGTGCGCACCCTCCAGGGCCGCAACCCCCAAATCTACTTCGGGGATCACGCCCGTCCCCACAACCCCAAGATCCGCACCCTGGCCGAAGAGATCGACCGCGTCTATCGCGCCCGCGTCGTCAACCCCAAGTGGATTGCCGGCGTAATGCGCCACGGCTACAAAGGCGCCTTTGAGATGGCCGCCACCCTCGACTACCTTTTTGCCTACGACGTCACCACCCACGCCGTGCCGGATTTTATGTACGCCGGGGTGGCCCGCGCCTACCTGTTGGATCCCCCCGTGCAGCAGTTTTTGCGAAACCACAACCCCTGGGCACTGCGGGATATGAGCGAGCGGCTGCTGGAAGCCCACCAGCGGGGCTACTGGCAAGAGCAGGCCCTAGAGCTGGTGCCCCAGCTGGAAGCCCTGCTGCTGGAGACGGAAGCCCGCCTGGAGGCCACCCAGGGATCCCTGGCGGGAGAAGGTTAAGTTCAGCTAAGATGCTCTCAGCAAACCAGGCGCGGAGGGATCCCAATGATGAGCAAAGCCAAGTTACTGCGAGAGATTCTGGGGCCCCTACTGGAAGATTACCGCTACTGGTTTGAGCGCTCCCGCCGCTTTTTGCAAGAAGAAACCCTAGAATTTATTAGCCCAGAGGCGCAGCAGGCCCTTCTGGAGCGGGTTTTGGCTGCCCAAGCAGAATTGCAAGCCGCAGAAGCCCTCTATCAGTTGTCGGAGAATGAAGTTGGCGTTGACCCGGCGCTGATGGCAAAATGGCATCACCTGCTGATGGAGTGCGCCGAGCTGGGCCGTCGCTTCCGCCAAATTCACCCTTCCTCTGACTCATCTGACCCGTGATGCTGCAGATCCTCTACCTCATCGCTTTCGTGGCCATTGCCTTTGTGGCCCTGCGTAACCTGGTGGCCAATATCATCACGTTGGGCAAAGAAGAGCGCAAGGCCTCGCCCCGTCGCGCTCGCCGACAGGCGCCCCACCCAGAGCTCTTGGATGAAGAAGGCAACCTGACGGAAGAGCCCTTGTTGGTGATTCGTTCGACCAGCCTGGAAGAAGCCCGCAGCCGCCTGGAAGATCTCTACTCTGGCTCTCCTGACGAGGATTAAAAGCGGCGCAGGAGCTTCCCCTTTCTCGGTGTCGGCTCGAGTCAGTTGTGGGGGTAAGTAGCCTTCCTTGGATGAAGTTACGATAAAGCACCTGGCGCCGAGCACTATTCCTAACTCCCCTCTCCCTGAGGGAGAGGGGCCGGGGGTGAGGGTCGTCCCTGAGGGAGAGGGGCCGGGGGTGAGGGTAGCGGCGCGGAGCGCTTGGGTAGGCGGCAAGGTATCTTAACCTTGTTTGAGGCAACTACAGTCAATCTGGTTCTTCACCTGGTGGCCTCTGGAGCTGGCCTGCAGCATTGACGCAAACGTCACAAATGGGATCCGATTCCAATTCCGATTTCGAGGTGGAAGCCGTCCTGGAGGCGGTGCTGAGCAAGCTGACGGTTTTGGCGGAGACGGGACAGACCTTTGGCCAGCCGATTACCATTGGCGACACAACGATTGTCCCCTACGTGTCGCTCTATTTTGGCGTTGGCGGAGGAGGGGGCCATTTTGGCAAAACGGCCAGCGGCTTTCGCAGCAACGGATGGGATCCGGCCAGCCTGTTTGGCGGAGCGGGGGGCGGGGTGCGCATCGAGCCGGTGGGCTTTTTGGTGATCCGAGGGGAGCGGGTGGAGCTGCTGACCACGGCCCAAAAGCCCGGCCAGTGGAGCCAGCTTGGCGAGACTATAATTCCCCTGCTGCAGCAGTGGCTCCAGAGCCGGGCCGGCAACTCCTCAAATGACCAGCCAAATGACTAGCCGCGAATGGAGAGGCGGGATCCCTGGGGGGAGGGCTGCACCTCGATGCGGTGGGGAAAGGCCTCTTGCAGACTGGGGATGTGGGTGATCACCAGGATGCAGGCAAAGTCAGAGGCCACAGCGTTGATGGCCGCCAGCAACTGGGCCCGCCCGGTGGCGTCCTGGGAGCCAAACCCCTCGTCAATGATCAACGTTTGCAGGTCGGAGCCGGAGCGCTGGGTAAGCAGGCGGGAGAGGGCCAGGCGAATGGCGAAGTTGATGCGGAAGGCCTCGCCGCCGGAGTAGGTCTCGTAGGGGCGGGTGCCGCGGGGATCGGCGATGAGGATGTCGAGGGTTTCAATTAGCTTGTCCGAGCGTCGCCCCGAGCGCTGGGTTACAAAGCGCAGATGGAGGCGGTGTTGGGTGAGGCGGCCCAGGATCTGGTTGGCTTGTGCCTCTAGCTCTGGCAGAACGTTTTCGATGATCAGGGCGGGAATGCCGTTGCGGCCGTAGGCGTTGGCCAGCTCCTGGTACACCTGCTGCTGGCGGCGGGCCTGCTGCAGTTGTCGCTCTAGCTCTGCCCGCTCCGACTGTTGTTCAAGGGCCTGCTGCAGCCGCTGTTGGGCTGCCCCGATTTGAGAAAGCACCTGATCCAGCCCTTGCCGGTGCTCCTGCAGAGCTTGGCGGATCCCTTCCAGGTGGGCGGGCAAGACCTCAGGCTGCTCCGCCAGTTGTTGCTGCAGCGCTTCCAGCTCTTGGGTGGCCTGGGCAAGCTGCTGCCGGCTTTCCTGCAGGCGTTGGGACAAGATCTGGCTGCGGGCTGTGGCTTCCGGCAGCTCCTGGCGGGCTATTTGGAGGGCCTGCAGGCGGGCTGGCCACAGTTGCGCCTGGGCCAGTTCTGCTTTTACCTGCTGGTGCAGGGATCCGTCGTAGCCAAGGTGGTGCAGCGCCTGCTCGATTTGGGCCAGGCGTTCTGCCAGCGGCGAGTCAGGGGATCCCGCCTGTTGCAGGGCTTCCAGTTGCGCTTGTAGAGAGGCGATTTGCTCACCTAGGCGGGCTCGGCGCTCCTGGGCTTTGCGCAGCTCGTGGGAGCGGCCCAGGGCCCAGCGCCAGCGCTCCACCTCTCCCCGTTGCAGGGCGTGTTCGCGCTCGTCGTAGCCCAGGTGTTGCAGGGCCTGCTGGATCTGGGCAAGCTGCTGCCGCGCCTCTGGGGCATAAGCTTCTTGGTTGAGGATTTGCTCCAGTTCTGCCGCTTCTGCCCGCCAAGCCTCCAGTTGCCGATGGCGCTCCTGCCCGGCCTCCCACTGCTGCTGCAGCCGCCCCTGGAGGTGCAGACGCTCATCCCAAGCGGCCAATTCTTGCTCAAGACGCCGAGCTTCCTCTTGCAGCAGCCCGATCTCCCGGTCGGCCACCGCCAGTTGCTCGCGAATCACAAAGAGCTCGCCGGCAATCTCTTCTTGGCGCTGGCGGTGCTTTTGCAGCACCACATCCCTCAGGTGCGGGCTGAGCGGACGGGCGCAGAGGGGGCAAACCCAAAGGTGGGATTCCGGGACAGCCAACGCCCGGGTGGACGGTGCCGGCGCAGGCGCGGCAGGCTGCTCTGAGAAGGCTGCTTCCGGGGTGGCTTCGGATTCTGGGTGTTCTTCCTCCCCACCTTCTGCCATCGACTTCACCCCCGCCAAGGCAGGGGCGGAGTGGTGCCTTTCTTGCTCTGGATTGTAAGGATCTGGGCGATCCGGATCCCCGAGATCCAGCCGCTCGGGGTGAAAGGACTCCGTCCTGCTATCGCCAACGGGAAAAGCCTCCCAAGGAGCCTCTAATAGGCGGCAGCGCTCTTCCTCCTGTTGCCATTGGTGCTGGAGAACCCGCTGCCGCTCCTGCAGCTTCTGCACAAAGAGGCGGCGCTCTTGAATTTTTTCCAGCACCTGCTGTTGGTAGAGACGCCGTTGCTCCAGCTCGGCCAGGGCTGCGACGCCGGCGGCAATTTTCTGGGCCAGTTGCTGCTGCTGTTGGGCCAGGGTTTCCTGGTTTTGCAGTTGCTGCTTGAGGAGCTGGAGGCGGGCTTGCAGGCGTTCTCGCTCGCGGCGGATCTGCTCTTGCCAGTGCCGTTGTTGCTCTAGGAGGGCGGCGGCTTGGGCCTGGGCATCGTTCAAGATCTGCAGGCGCTCCTGGGCTTGCCGGTAGTGGTGGAGGGCGTTTTCGATGCGCTCCCCTTCTGCCAGCACCTGGGCATCGGCCTGGGCTTGGGCCTGGCAGGCGGCCAATTCCTGTTGCAGCCGCTGCATTCTGCGCAGTTGCTGCTGTTGGTACTCAGCTTGTTGGGCCTGCAGCTTTTGGCGCTCTTGGAGCAGGTGTTGCTGTTGCTCGAAGAGGCGGTGAAGATGGCGATCTTGGGCCATCAGGGACTGATAGCGTTTATAGCCCGCCAGGATCTCCTCGCTTTGGGCGATCAGCTCTTCCAACTGCAGCAGGTGCTGTCGTTGGGCTCGCCACTGCTGTTCGGTGTGGTGCAGGTTGGCGCTGAGCTTGTGCAGGTGTTGGGTGAGTTGCCGGTGGCGCTCCTCTAGGGTGTGGCGATGTTCATAGGCCCGCTCTAGAGACTGTAATTCCTGCTGCTGTTGGGCCAGGAGCTGTTGCAGATGGGTTTGCTGTTGTTGGAGCTGCTCCAGTTCGGCTTGGATCTGCTCGATAGAGGCCTGCTGTTGCTCCAGCTTGGGCAGGCGCTCTTGGAGTAGATCCGCTTTCAGCTTGGCACTGCGAGCCTGTTCGCGGCAGCGCTCGGCCAGCAGGTCGTACTGGCCCAGCTTGAGCATATCGGCCAAGATCTGCTTGCGCTCGCCGGGGCGCTTCAGGGTAAAGGCATCGGCTCGTCCCTGCCGCAGGTAGGCCGAGTGAATGAAGGTATCGTAGTCGAGGCCAAGCTGACTTTGGATGGCCTGTTGGGTAGCGCGCATGCCGCGGCGGGTTAGGCTGCGCCAGGCGGTTTCTCCAGCTTGAATTTGCCACTCCAGGGATCCCTCCCCCGACAGGTGGCGGCTGCGCAGGATGCGGTAGGTTTGCCCCCGCGAGCGGTAAATCACTTCCACCCAGGTTTCACTGGCACCTTTGCGGATGAGATCGCTGTCGTTGCTGGCCCGGCTTTGTCCCCAGAGGCCCCAGGTAAGGGCGTCGAGCAAAGCTGACTTGCCCGCCCCGTTGGGGCCACAAATGCAGGCGGTGTGGATCCCGCGCAGATCCAAAACGGCGTGAGAGTAGCAGAGAAAATGGTGTAAGGTCAGGCGAACCGGGATCACGGAAGACTGGGCTCTGGGTGCGGCAAAACGCTAGAGCTAAGCCGTTTGATCTAGAGTATCGCGTCGGCCTTGAAAGGGTTGGCCAGATCCCAAGCCTTGCCAACTTTTTTGCGGGAATTGAAGGGATCCCTCACCTCTACTTCGGAGACAAAGCCGCCGGCGCGGGATCCGGTTGCAGCAGCCGTTGACAGAGCTGGGCGATTTGGTCGGAGCTGGCCTCGTCCAGCCAGCGGTGGAAAGCTTGGGATTCGCGGATGCGGCCCAGCAGCAAGGTGGGAATTTCCTCTGGGCTGTGCAATTCCGCTAGCCACTGTCGAGGCAGGCCAGTCGCTGCCGCCAGAGCGTCGGGATCCCGTTGGCCCGCTTGCCAGAGTGCCTGCAGTTGGGCGATCTGCTCCCAGCGGTGGCCAGAAGCAGCCAGGATCAGGGTTTGCGGCTGTAGCTGTTGCAGCAGTTGGGCCAGATCCGTCGGCAGCCAGGGCCAGCGGGCCAGCACCAGAGCTGTTTTTGCCGACGGGAGGAAGTCTTGATCGAGGGGCAGAGCCTGCCCCCTGTAGCAGACGGCTTCTCTGAGAGAATCCGGCAGGGGGCGTTGCCGGTAATCCTGGATCTGGAGACGGGTGGCGGAAACGGTGGGCGCCTGCCAGTCGCCAGAGGAGCGCAGCGCCAGTACTTTGCCTTGCCAGGGTTGTCTGCCCTGGTCATCCGCTTCCAACTGCAGGGCGATGTCCATAGCCTGGCATTCTTGCCACTGCTCCAGCTCTTCGCCGGCTTGCCAAAACCAGAGGGTACGGGATCCCAGCCTGCCTTGCAGATCAAACCTTAAGTGGCGGCCATTCTGGGAAGCCCCCAGCTTGACGCTGCCGCGACAAACGTTCATCAGGGCTACGACGGGGTTGGGATTGCCGTGGCCAAAGGGCTGCAGAAGCTGCAACTGCCGATACACCTCGTCCAGCTCTGCCACCCTATCCCGGCCCTGAGAGGCCAACAGTTCCCAATCGATGACGATCTCCACCGCCAGGGCGCGAGCTTGGCGATCCGGGCTGACCCGCGCGGCCAGCTCCCGCCGCAAAGCCAGTTGTACGGCGGCCAGGCAAGACAGATCTACTTGGATCCCGGCAGCCATAGGGTGTCCGCCTCCCCCCAGCAAGAGGGGGCGCACGGCCTCGATGGCCTCCACCAGGTTCACCCCTGGAATCGAGCGGCCCGACCCATAGCCCCGTCCCGCCCTCTCGTCTTTGGCGATCAACACCGTCGGGCAAGCGTATTGCTCCGCCAAGCGCGCCGCGGCGATCCCCAAAACCCCTGGGTTCCAGCCGCTTCCGGCCAGGACAATCGCCCCCTCCCGCCCCAGATCTAGGCTTTCCACCTGTTGGCCGGCCTCTTGAATCACTTGCTGGGTAAGGCGCTTACGCTCCTCATTGAGGGCAACAAAATGCTCCACCAGCGTCTGGGCCCGCTGCGGATCGGAGGTGGTCAACAGCTCCACCGCCAGGCTGGCATCGTCCAAACGGCCAATGGCGTTCAGCTTGGGAGCAAGGCGAAAGGCGATATCCTGGGCTGTTGGTGTTCCTGAGGATTGGCCGTTGCCCATCTGATCCAAAAGAGCTCGCAGCCCCGGGCGCTGCGTCTTGGCCAGCACGGGCAGGCCCCGCTGCACCAGGTAGCGGCACTCCCGCTGCAACACCGCCACATCGGCCACGATCCCCACCGCCACCAGATCCAGGTGCTCTTCTACGCCTGGGATCCCCAGCGCTTGGTAGAGGGCCTCCGCCAGCTTGTAGGCCACCCCCACCCCCGGCAGAAAGCGCAGCGGGTGGTCTTCTGGCAGACGCAAGGGATTGATGACAGCATAGGCAGGGGGCAAGGGATCCGGCAGCGTGTGGTGATCCGCCACGATCACGTCCACCCCTTCGGCTTGGGCGGCGGCAATCTCGGCGGCATTGCCCATACCGCAATCCACCGTCAGGAGCACTTGGCAGCCCTGGGCCAGCACCTGCTGTAGCCGCTGGGGGTTCAAGCCATGCCCTTCGCTGCTGCGCAGCGGTAGGGTGAACTGGACTCGGAAGCCCAAGGGCTGTAACGCCGAGAGCAAGAGGCTGGTGGCGGTAACGCCATCGCAGTCGAAATCTCCCCAAATGCAAAGGGTTTCTCCTCTTTTTCTTGCCTGCAACAGGCGTGCTACTGCCCGCTCCAGATCCGGCAGGGATCCCGCTGGCGTGGGAGAATACTGATCAGGATCGACGAAGGCCCGCGCTTGTTCCCGGCTGTGCAGCCCACGCAAGGCCAGCACCTTGGCTGCATACTTGCCGTATTCTCGGCTCAGCTCCGGATCAAACTGGGGTGGAGTGGGCAGCAGATCCCAGCGGTATTCCATGCCAACGGGTTGGGCCGGCCCCCGGGCCGACGGGGATAGAGCTTCTTAGGAGCGTATCAAAAACTGCCCAGGGAGAGAAGCAACACAGGATCCCGGAAAGCAACAGCCGGGGTGAGCGATCCCTGCCAACCTGCTATTGACAGCAGTGAGAGGCCACGCAGCAAGGCGAAGGGTGGGCGTGGTCATGGGTGGCACAGGCTTCGCTGCAGTAGAGTTGGCCTTCGTAGCGATAGCCTTGGCTGCTTTCGAAGCTGCAGTTGCAGTGTTCACAGGCGCAACGAACAAGGGTGGTAGCAGACATGATGTTTTCTCCTTGCTTGAACTGAGGGATCCTCTTGTCGAAGATCTGTGTCCCTATACCCTAGCGGTTGCTCGGCAGCGGCGCCGGAACAAGAATCAGACTCATTTGTGGCGATTCCAAATCACAGCAACCACAACTCCCCCTCTGGGAGAGGGGCTGGGGGTGAGGTCATCGCGGCAGAGGTTAAGAGAAGCCCATAGCCCTCCAGCTAGTTATTGACTTATGATGCGGGCGTGGGGTGTGAATAAGTACCTAGACAATGGCAACCCAACGCATTTGCTTTGCTCAAGTTTCAGATGTCCACCTGATGCCCGAGACGGGCTGCCGCTGTTGGTGGATGTCCGATTCCCCTCGCCGCCAGTTGCAAGCTGCCGTTGCCCATCTCAACCAAGTACCCGATCTGCGCTTTGTCCTGTTTACCGGCGATCTGGTGGATCAAGCCGATCCGGAGAGCTTTGAGTTGTTCCGGGAGATTCTCGCCCAACTGCGGGTGCCCTACTACCTCAGCCTGGGCAACCACGATGTCGATACCTTGAGGAGAAAAGGGCGCTTCAACCGGGATCAGTTCATCCGTTGGTGCCAAAGCCAATTCCCCCTGTCCCCAGCTCCTACCGGTTATGTCGATTACAGCCTTTCCCCTCTGCCCGGGATCCGCCTGGTTGCCCTCGACGCTAGTTTAGGACACTTCCCCTTGCCTCAGGGTGTGCTGCGTCCCTCGCAACTGCACTGGCTAAGCGAACATCTACAAGCGGTGCCCGAGGAATGGCTGATTCTGCTCATCCATCAGCCTCCTTTTATCTCCCCCACCCAGATGGATGCGGTCTTGTTCCGCAAGTACCGGCTCCGCAGCGAGCAAGCCTCGGCACTACACACCCTCCTGGCCAATCACGGGCGGGTGGTGGCGGTGTTGAGCGGGCATCTGCATGTGCCGAAGGTGTATGTGCGAGATGGGATCCCTTACCTGACGGCACCTCCGCTGGTGGGGCCGGTTTCGGCTCTGCGGGTGTTTGAGCTGGATATCAACCCACGGCGAGGGGTGTTGCGCTACCACTGGGTTCACCTGCCGGAGCCGGATCCCAGCCCCCTCTGGCACGGCTTGGTTATGGGGATCCGACGGGATCGCTGGGGACAAATCCCCCTCCGTGCCAGGGGATCCCGATCCCTACCTCTGCCCGCCGCTGCCTCGTAGCCCAAAAATCCTAAAGCTTGACCGAATTAGTGTAGATTAATAAAGACGAGGATCGTTGCATTCGGTGTCTTCCCCCTATGACGGCAAGCCTTTCTTCTTCTTCTAGCCGCTGGGAGCTGGCGGCCCAGTCCGTGCGAGAACAGTATCAGCCCCAGGTAGCCTCTCTGAGCGAGCACTTTGAGCCCTTGTCGGCCAGTGACTTGCTGGCCTGGGGGGTAGAGGAGTTTGGAGATGGGCTGGTGCTGGCCTGTAGCTTGGGCCCGGAAGACCTGGTGTTGATCGATCTGCTCACGGCCATTCGCCCGCAGGTGCGCGCCTTTTTCCTGGATACCGACTTTCACTTCCCGGAAACCCTGCAACTGCAGCAACAGGTGTTGGCCCGCTACCCTCACTTGCAACTGGAGATCTTCAAACCTCTGCTCACCCCCGAAGAGCAGGCGGCGCAATATGGGCCAGAGCTGTACCGCACCAACCCCGACCTCTGCTGCAACATTCGCAAGGTAGAGCCCCTGAATCGCGCCCTGGCCAACTGCACCACCTGGATTACCGGGATGCGCCGCGAGCAATCCCCCACCCGCGCCGATATTGGCAAGGTGCAGTGGGATGCCAAGCGCAACCGCCTCAAGCTCAACCCCCTTGCCGACTGGACAAACGGCCAAGTCTGGAAATACATCCTCGCCCACGGGATCCCTTACAATCCCCTGCACGATCGCAACTATCCCAGCATCGGCTGCCTCCACTGCACGGCGCCGGTAGAGCCGGGGGCGGATCCCCGCTCCGGCCGCTGGAAGGGCACAGCCAAAACCGAGTGTGGTCTGCACACATAGCCTATGAACACGGCTCCTGTCCTGGAGGTGGCCCGGTTTGAAATTACCCCCGGCTCGGAAGCTGCTTTTGAAGCTGCCATCGGCCAGGCTTTCGTTTATCTGCAACAAACCGATGGCTATCGGCAACACCAACTGCAGCGCTGTTTGGAGCACCCCCAGCAATACCTGCTGCTGGTGCAGTGGGGATCCCTAGAGGCCCATCTGGTCAACTTCCGCCAATCGGAAAACTTTGTCCGCTGGCGTGCCCTCATCGGGCCCTACTTTGCTCGCCCGCCGCAGGTGTTGCACTACCAGTTGTTGGCCGGATCCGAACATCCCTTCGATTTAAATTTGCAAAAATAGGATGCCGGTTCAGCACCCACTCTCGAGTCAAGCTGATTCTCAATCGCACGGGTTGAATGTGATATTATCAATTTCCGACCTTCCGCCCAGGTGTGCGTCGGCATCGCTCAGAGGGGCTGTTAACTCAGTGGTAGAGTACCACCTTGACACGGTGGGAGCCGCTGGTTCAATTCCAGCACAGCCCATGTCCTTCAGAATCCGCTTTGGGGGCAAGCTACAGGGCTAGGTTGAGCTGCTCCTGGGTATTTTGTGGGAGCGGGACTTCATCGAGGTCGATGAGGCGTACAGTTCACAGGCAAGTTTCTTGGATAATGCGGATGCCAATGCCGCTGCCAACCTGCGGGGGAAAGTAGTGGATGTCACGGATTCTCTCGGGTGTTGACGGGAGTAATGGTTGGCTAAGGGCCAGGCCTGTCGGGAGAGTTGCCCTGCAGGCTTGCTCAAGAGGCTGGGTCAAAAAATTGAGCAACGGCCCGACAGAGTTCGGGGACGACGTCAGCAGGCCAAAAACCTTCGCCGCGCCGGCCCTGGTGCAACTGCAGGTAGAGGCCCCAGGCGGTGGCGCTGCCGCTGGCTATCAAAGTCAAGACAGGGAAAGTCTGCTCCAGTGTAATGCTTTCCTCCGCCATCAGTTGGGAGGCGATGGCCTCCAGATCCTGCTGCAGGCGCTGCACCCCTTCCGCAAACGCTTGCCACTCCTCTTGGGTGAGCTCCAGCGCCCAAGTCTCTCCCCCCACCAGGGCCACAAAGGGGGAGCGGGAGGGATCCCAGCCCAGCCGCCAGCCGGATCCCTTGCGCAAAGCAGAGCGGGCCACGTCAGGGCTCCGTCCGATGGGGAACTCCTTGTCGGGAACAGCATCCATAGGGCTTTGCACCGCTGCCGGTAGGCCAGAAAAGATGCGGGTACAATCGACAGGGTGTGTTTTAGGATAAAGCGGCCATGGCCAGTTGTCAGTCTCCTACTGCCCAACCTCGCCGGTTTTTAAGGACTCCGCTCCGCTGGCGCAAACAAAGCACCTTCATTTCCGGCTTGGGCCTGTTGCTGACAGCCTTGGTGCTCCGTGCCGCTGACGCGACCGGGGTGCGCAAAGAGGCCGAGAACCCTGTTTCGCCGGCGCGATTGTCCGCGGCGGCCACCCCCGAAAACCCGATCCTACACGTGGGCATTGTGCAACGCTTTGGCCTTTCTGAGCAAGATCAGGTGGAATTGGCAGCGCCGCTGGGGTCTTTCCTCACCCTGGAATTTGCTCAAGCAGACGGCAGCACCCAGACGCAGCGCCTCCCACAAGTTACTGTTGGGATCGTCAACCGCGCCCTGGCCAGCCCGGAAACCGTGTACCGCCTCATCCTCAGCAGCCACAAAAGCTTCGAGAGCGCCGAGGCCAGCGCCAACTACTGGGAATCTCTGGGCATCCACACCGAGATCGCCCAACCGCAGGAATGGCAGGTGTGGGCCAACCGCGCCTACACCCCCCAACAACTGATCCAGATTCAGCAATATGCCCAGAAAGAAGGGATCCCTCAGGTGCGGCTGGAGGTGCAGGAGCGACGCGAACGGGCAGAGCTGAGCTGGGTGCATGAGCATTTTCGCTACCACCGCACCCGCCTCCGGGTGACCTCCGATGCCGGCTATTTGCGGGTGAACGACCGCTACTATGCCGGATCCATTACCCTTCAGCCCAATGCCTACGGCAGCTATACGGTGGTCAACGCTGTGCCCTTGGAAACCTATTTGCGGGGGGTGGTGCCCCATGAGGTGGGGCCAGGGGCTCCCTTTGCCGCCATGGCTGCCCAGGCGATTTTGGCGCGCACCTACGCCCTCAAGAACCTACACCGCTTTCGGATCGACGATTACCAGCTCTGTGCCAACACCCACTGCCAGGTTTACAAGGGGCTGAGCGGCACCCACCCACGGGCCGACGAAGCCATTCGCCAGACCAGCGGCCTGGTGCTCACCTACAACGGCGAGCTGGTGGATGCCGTTTATTCTTCCACCAACGGCGGCGTATCGGCGGCGTTTGAAGAGGTTTGGGACGGGGAGCCGCGCCCCTATCTGCGTCCGCAGGTGGATATCGCCCACCCGCCCGATAAGCCCTTCGATTTGCGGCAGGAGAACGACTTGCAAGCCTTCCTGGCCCGGCGGGAGGGCTTTAATGAATCGGGGGTGTCGCGCCTCTTCCGCTGGGAGTTCTCCCAATCGCTGGAGGAGCTGAATGCCCAGTTGCGAGCCGGCCAAGACTATCTGGGGATCCCAATGCCCATTTGGAGCAGCATTGCGGGGATGGAGATTCTGGAGCGCTCTGTCAGTGGCCGGGTGCAGGCGCTGCAGTTGGACTTGCAGACGGCGGAAGGGCTCCACTCGATTCTTTTGCGCAAGGATCAGGTGCGCTTGGCTTTTCCCCGCCTCTACAGCACCCTATTTCGGATAGAGCCTCTAAAACAAGGGGAGCGACTGGTAGGCTATCGCTTTATCGGCGGCGGCTTTGGCCATGGGGTGGGCCTGAGCCAGTACGGCTCCTATACCTTGGCGCGGCGGGGGTTGAACGCGGCGCAAATCCTCGCTTTTTATTACCCCGGCACCACCTTGGCCCCGCTGGGATCCCTATCCCTGCAGTTACCTGCCGCCGCAGGGGCCTACTCTGTCCGCTAGAAACAAAGGCTGGGGAAGGCCATGGCTGAAGAAGAGCTACGAGCGCAGAGCCAAGAAACCCCTGCTGGCCCTCAGGGAAAAGCGCCCGCTGAACCGCAGCCCTCTCGCGTCGCCGATGCGCTTCCAGTTGCCCCGCCGGGCTTTAAGTCGGGGTTTGTGGCGCTGATCGGGCGGCCCAATGTGGGCAAGTCCACCCTGCTGAATGCTTTGGTGGGCCAGAAGATCGCCATCACTTCTCCCGTGGCCCAGACCACCCGCAACCGGCTGCAAGGGATCCTCACCTTGCCGCAAGCCCAGATCATCTGGGTGGATACCCCCGGCATCCACAAGCCCCATCATCGCCTGGGGGAGATCTTGGTGCACAACGCCCAGGCCGCCATTGCCGCAGTGGACGTGATCCTCTTCGTGGTGGATGGCTCGGTGCCGGCGGGACGTGGGGACACTTTCATCGCCGAGCGGATCCCTGCTGCTACCCCCTGCATCCTCGTCTGCAACAAAGTGGATCTACTGCCCAAAGAGTCTGCCGCGCGCCAGGCCCACCAAGAGAGCTACCAAGCCCTGCGCCCCGGTGCCCCTGTCATCTGGGTGTCGGCGCTGGATCCCGGCAGTTTGGCGCCCCTCATCCAGGCCACCATCGATCTGCTGCCCACCGGCCCCTACTACTACCCGCCGGATTTGGTGACGGATCAGCCGGAGCGGTTCATTATGGCAGAGCTGATCCGCGAACAGGTGCTGCTGCATACCCGCGAGGAAGTGCCCCATTCGGTGGCCGTGACCATCGACCAGGTGGAAGAAACCCCCACCGTCACCCGCATCTTGGCCACCCTCTACGTGGAGCGGGACTCGCAAAAAGGGATCCTCATCGGCAAAGGCGGGGAAAGGCTCAAGCAGATCGGCCAGGCCGCCCGTCTACAGATTCAAAAGCTGATCCTGGGCAAGGTCTACCTGGAGCTGTTCGTCAAGGTGCGGCCCCACTGGCGGCGCTCCGAGCACCTCCTGCGCGACTTGGGCTATAGGGCTATGCCCCCCTAGCGCCGAAATGTAGACTCTCCTCTGGGAGCAGCGCCGGCGGCAGGGAGCGTCTCGATGGGGCTGGTTTATAGACCACGATGCTGGATTCTGGCCGGAATTCTTGCGTCAGCCTGGATAGCAAAGCCCCTGCAGCTCAACGGAGTCTCTATACGGAGTTTTTATATTGAGCGTTATATTGGGCGTTTTGGGGTGAGGTTAACGACAATGTTGCGACTGTACGGGATCCCAACTTCTGGGAACTGCTACAAAGTAGAGCTGCTGCTCAAGCAGTTGCAGATCCCTTACGAGACGGTTGAAGTCAATTCTAGGGTCGGAGAAAATCGCCGCCCCGAGTACCTGGCCAAGAACCCTCTGGGCCAGATCCCGGCTTTGGAGCTGGAAGACGGCACGGTCTTGGCCGAGTCGGCGGCAATCTTGGTTTACTTAGCAGAAGACACCCCCCTCTACGGCCAAAACAAGTTGGAACGAGCCGAGATCTTGAAATGGCTACTTTTTGAACAGACCCGCATTGCCCGCTACATTGCCACCACCCGCTTCCTGGTGCGGGCTGGACAAGCCGAGGCCCACGCCGACTTGATCGCCCAGAACTTGAAATTCGGCACAGATGCCCTGGAGATCATGGAAGGCCATCTGCAGGGGAAAGCGTTCTTCGTGGGCAACCGCTACACGATTGCAGATCTGGCCCTTTTTACCTACACCCACGTGGCGGAGCAGGGCGGCTTCGACCTCAAGCCTTTCCCTAACATCCGTGCTTGGTGTGAGCGGGTGAAAACCACCGACCGCTTCTTCCCCCTCCCTGGTGCCTAGAACTTGCTGGCGGCGGCTCCTTCCCTCCCCCTGCAGCCGACCGAGTTGGATTTTGCTTCCAAGCCTATCGGAGGATTCCTCACCCCCAGCCTCTCTGCCCAAGGGAGGGGAAAACTGGAAATCGCTGCAACGAAGGGCTCCAGCGGCATTTGGGATCGCCTAGGCTGCACCGCTGGCCACCCCATTGGAAGCTGCCGGAAGCTTGGCGGGCCTTAGCGCCCCTTGAGCTCTCGCTGGATCTCTCGCTGGGTTTGCCGCTCTTTAATGGCCTGCCGCTTGTCGTGGAGCTTCTTGCCGCGGGCCACGCCCAGATGCGCTTTGATCCAGCCGCGGTTGAGCACCAGCTTGAGGGGAACCACGGTCAGGCCCTTTTGCTCCACCAGGCCCCGCAGCCGGTCGATCTCGCGGCGGTGCAGCAGCAGCTTGCGGCGGCGGGTGGGATCGTGGTTGAACACCTTGCTGGCGGTGCCATGGGGGGAGATGTGCAGGTTGTGCAGCCAGGCCTCGCCATCGCGAAAGAGGGCAAAAGCGTCTTGTAAGTTGGCTTTGCCCGCTCGTATCGATTTCACCTCTGTGCCGGTCAGTTGCAGCCCGGCTTCGTAGGTCTCCAAGATTTCGTACTCGAAGCGGGCGCGACGATTCTCCACCAGGGTTTTGACGTTGGGATCCACAGCCATAGGCTTTCAGAATAGAGCTCCGTCCTCCAGAGGGCCTAACGAGAGGCCAGGGATCCCTCTAATTTTTGCACTGCCCGTCCCACGAGGCGCTCGGCTTTGCCGCGCCAACGAAAGCGAATGGGGGTGCCTGTGAAGTCGAGGTTTTGCCGGAAGTGCTTTTCCAAGTAGCGGCGGTAGTTCTCTTTGAAGAGATCGGGATCGTTGACAAACAGGAGAAAGGTGGGAGGTTGCTCCGCCACTTGGGTGCCGTAGTAGATTTTGCCCTGCTTGCCCTGGCGGTTGGCGGGGGGCGATTGCCAGGCGAGGGCATCCTGGAGCACCTCGTTGACCACGGCGGTGGCGATGCGCTTGCGATGGGCGGCCACCACCGTATTCACCTGGGCAAAGATCTTGTGGGTGCGCTGCCCGGTGAGGGCGCTGATGAACAGCAGCGGCGCCCAGTCGATAAAGTAAAGCTTGTCGCGAATCTCGCGGGTGAACTCGTTGAGGGTGTAGGTATCTTTGTTTTCGACGGCATCCCACTTGTTGACGACGACGATACAGGCGCGGCCTTCTTCTTCGATGCGGCCGGCCAACCGCTGATCCTGCTCGGTCACTCCCTCGAGGGCGTCAATGACCAGCAGCACCACGTCCGAGCGCTGGATGGCTTTGAAGGCGCGGTTGATGCTGAAAAACTCCACTCCATATTCCACCCGGTTTTTTTTGCGGATCCCGGCGGTGTCGATGAGACGGTAGGGCTGCCCTTCCCAGGTAACGACGGTATCGATGGCATCGCGGGTGGTGCCGGCAATGGGGCTGACGATGGCCCGCTGGGATCCCACCAAGCGGTTGAGCAGGCTGGACTTGCCCACGTTGGGCCGGCCCACAATGGCCACGGCGATGGGATCCGCTGCTGCTGCAGCTTCGTCTACCTCAGGCAAATGGGGCAGCACCGCCTCCAACAGCTCGGCCACCCCGTTGCCGTGGATGGCGGAACAGGGGATCGGCTCCCCCAGCCCCAACTCCCAAAAAGCCGCCGCCTGGGCCAGGCCCAGTTGCCCCGACTCGCACTTGTTGACGGCCACCACCACCGGCAGGGGTTGTTTGCGCAGCCAATCGGCCACTTCCCGATCGGCGGGGGTCAGTCCCTCACGGCCATCTACCACAAAGATCACAGCGTGCGCCTCCGCCATCGCCGCCATGGCCTGCTGGCGGATGTGGGGCAAGAACTCGCTGTCGTCGCCAAAGACCAGGCCGCCGGTATCCACCACCTGCAGGCGGCGCCCGTTCCACTCCACCTCTTGGTAGAGGCGATCCCGCGTGATGCCCGGCTCATCGTGGACAATGGCCGAACGCACCCCCGCCAGGCGGTTGACGAGGGTGGATTTGCCCACGTTGGGGCGACCCACAACGGCCACAAGGGGTAAAGCCACTGCTCTGCCTTGCCACAAAACCGAACTTAGATTTCTATCCTAGCCTTTGGGATCCGAGATACCCAAGCTCGGCCCTGCTTCGCATTGCTTCAGGTGCGGGTCTGGCGGTAAGCTGTGCAGTTAACCCCAAGTGAGCCAGGTGTCGGCTTGCCTTTCTATTTGTATGAACCGCGCTCTCGTCCCCGCCCAACGCTTGAACAAGCTGCCTGCCTACGTCTTCGCCCGCTTGGATGAGCTGAAGGCCCGCGCCCGCCAGCAGGGGCTAGATTTGATCGATCTGGGCATGGGCAACCCCGATGGCCCCACCCCCCAGCCGGTGGTGGAGGCGGCCCAGGCGGCCATCGCCGATCCCGTCCACCACGGCTACCCACCCTTCGAGGGCACGGCCAGCTTCCGCCAGGCAATTGCTGAGTGGTACTGGCGCCGCTATGGAGTGGAGCTGGATCCCAATGGGGAGGTGCTACCTCTTTTGGGATCCAAAGAGGGCCTGACCCACCTGGCCTTGGCCTACGTGGATCCGGGGGATCTGGTGCTGGTGCCCAGCCCCGCCTACCCGGCCCATTTTCGCGGGCCCATGATTGCCGGCGGGCAGATCTACCCGCTGCTGCTACGCCCCGAGAAGGAGTGGCTAATTGACCTGCAGGAGATCCCGCCGGAGGTGGCCAAGCAGGCGCGGGTGCTCTACTTCAACTACCCCAACAACCCAACGGCGGCGGTGGCGCCCCGCTCTTTTTTTGAAGAAGTGGTGGCCTTTGCCCACCGCTATGAGCTGATTCTGGTGCACGACCTGTGCTACGCGGAGCTGGCCTTTGACGGCTATCGGCCCACCAGCCTGCTGCAGATCCCCGGCGCCAAGGACTTGGCCGTGGAGTTCCACACCCTCTCCAAAACCTACAACATGGCCGGCTGGCGGGTGGGCTTTGTGGTGGGCAACCGCCAGATCATCCAGAGCCTGCGCACCCTGAAAACCAACCTCGACTACGGCATTTTTGGCGCACTGCAAAAGGCGGCCGAGACGGCTTTGGCCCTGCCAGAGAGCTACCTACAGCAGGTGCAGGAGCGCTACCGCCGCCGGCGCGACTATCTCATTAGCCGCCTGGCGGAGCTGGGCTGGCAGATTGAGCCGCCGCGGGCAACGATGTACCTCTGGATCCCGACCCCCCGCGCTGCCGACGGCACTCCCGAGGGATCGACGGAGTTTGCCCTGCGGGTGCTGGAATCTACGGGCGTGGTCGTAACCCCCGGCAACGCCTTTGGGGAAGGGGGGGAAGGCTATGTGCGAATTAGCCTGATTGCCGATTGCGAGCGCTTGGGCCAGGCCATCGACCGCTGGGCGGAAGCCGGGATCCGCTATTGCTGACCCCCGACCCCTCTCCCCAAGGGAGTTGCCCAAGCGCTCCGCGCCGCTAACGCGACCACCCCCAACCCCTCTCCCTTAGGGAGTTGCCCTCACCCCCAACCCCTCTCCCTTAGGGAGAGGGGAGTTGGTACTGCTCTACAATGCGCCGGGCAAAGGGAGGGACATGCTGCTCCAGCTTGTGGGGGTAGTGGCGGCGCAGGTAGAGATAGTTGCGGACAAAGTGGGAATCAATGGAAAAGCGGGCATATTCCAGGCCACGGGGCCCAAAGCGCTGGATTGCTGCCCCCAGGATCCGAGCCAGCCACATGGGCAAGCTCAGGGCTTGCTCGTAGGCTTGGATCCCCTGCTGCACTGCCGCTCGCCGGGATCCCTGCGAGATCACCGCTTGGGTTTCCAGCTCTTCCCAAACCAGATCCAAGAGCTCCCGCCCGCGCCAGTTGCGCACCAGCAGCCACTGCCAGCCAAAGGGGGATCCCATGTAGCCCACCACCAGATCTGCCAGGCCGTTGACGTAGTCGAAACAGGTAAGGCAAGAGGGGGCAAACACGTCCTTGAGTTCTTTGGTCTTAAGGCCAAAAAAAGGCACCTTTTCCACCGAGCCGTCTTCGTGTTTGAAGTGGATGTGGAAGTCCTGCATGAACTCGTAGTGCACCACCGTTTGCGGGGAGCGGCTGGTGGTTTCCAAAAACTTCTGCAGGCCGGCGCGGCTGACATTGTCCACACAGGGCGTGCCCAGCACGTAGAGCCTCTCTAGGCCCAACTTTTTCTCCACCGCCCGCAAAGCCTGGATCTGACAGCCCACCCCGATAACCAAGAGGCGCTTGAGACCACTTTGCTCCACCTGCTCCAGCACGGAGAGATTGGGGGATAGGGTTGGCTTGTTAACCCGCGCCGCCAAAACCGCCTCCGGAGTACGCGCCAAGACAGGCCGCGGCTGAAAGCGATCCTGGGGATCCGCCTGCACGCACACCACCCCTTCTACTAGGCCGCTGCTGAGGGCCTTCATGCCGATGCTGCTGACAATGCCCGTCCACTGGGCACCGGGGATTGGATCCCGCCTGCGGGCCGTGTACATTGCCTCGTAGACGCCGAAGTAGTCGCTGTCGCTGACGGCAGCCGACTCTGAGCGCAGCGACTCTCGGGATCGCCCGTGGGTTTGCTCTTCCAGGTGGGTAAACTGCTGGTTTAAGAAGGCACAGGCTTCTTTGACGTAGGCAACATAGCGGGTATCGCAGAGGCCGCACTGGCTGCACAGCTCTTTGGCCGGGTAGTGGCCGGAGCGGATGGGCCGGGCCGGACGCGGTAAACGGGATCCCATGGGTTCTAGACCGTAGTGGACAGAGGCACCCTGACCGGTTACCTCACTTTCTTCAGTTTGCTGCCAAAACGACGGACAAGGGCAGAAAAGTTGAGGGATCCCCCATCCTCCTGGCCACCTTCACCGCCGCCCAGTGAGGCCCACAGCTCGACCACCCCACTGGACAGCAGAAGTTCTCTCGGCGGCCCCTCAGCCCCTGCCCAAACCACTTTCGAGGGCCCAGCGGGCCAGCTCGGTGCGGTTGTGCAAGCCAGTTTTGCTCAGCATGTTGCTGACGTGGCTTTCGACGGTGCGCTGGCTCACCCCCATCACCTCGGCAATCTCGCGGTTGGACATCCCCCTGGCCACATGCTGGAGCACCTTGGTTTCCGTCGGGGTCAGCTCAATTTCCCGCTCCAGCTTGATGACCGGCTGAATGCCGACACTTTGCATTTGCAACAGGCGCTCCGTGTGCTTGAGAACCGACTCCACCTGGGCCACCAGCTCTTCCGCTTCAAAGGGCTTGACCAGGTAAACATCTGCCCCCGTATTGAGCCCGCGCACCCGATCCGCCGTTTGCCCGCGCGCCGACAAAAAAATCACCGGGATCCAGTCCGTCGCGCTGTTGGAGCGAATGGTCTGGACGAACGTGTAGCCATCCATCTCCGGCATCATCACATCGCAGATGATCAAATCCGGCGTGAAATGGCGCATCGCCTCTAACCCTTCTTGACCGTTGCTCGCCGCCACCACCTCGTAACCGCGAAACTCCAGGTAGTCCTTTACCAGCAGGATCAGGTTGGGATCGTCATCGACAAGCAACAGTCGCTTTGGGTTGTCCACGGCTGACCTTTTGAGCGCTAGAAGAGGGAAAAAGCAGGGATCTGCTTCCCTAACCTTTGTCTAGGGAAAACAAACCACGATGGGTGCCTTCCTATGGCACACCCCTAGCTTAACTAAGTAGCAGCCTGGGGTAACTGTATCCTACCCTCAGAGCTCAGAATACCATATGGAAGTGGAAACTGCATGCTTGAGAAATGCTGGCAACAGTATCTCTACGCAATTTGGGGATCTCAATTGGTAACTTGATCCCAGAAACTTGTCAGAACTTGCCCCTCCCTTGGAATCGCAGTGTGGAATACGTAACCACAATCTACCGGAAGGCCTGTATCCCATAGGTGTCTCATGTATACATAGTACCGTATACCCATATTCTCTTTAAGTATTGATGTGCAAAGATTGCCAGTTCTCGTGTCTGCATGTCTTCTGGCCGGGGTTTCCGCGTGGGCAGGCGGGCAGAGCTGGTGGAAAATGGAGGAGAGCCTGCACTTCAACGACAGCCGACATGGGGAGAGAGGGTGGAAAAGGGCACGCTGGTGGAGTTTCGCCACAATAACGACCGTGTGTTGGCCGTGGTTCAGGGCACCGAGGGCAAAAAGAACCTACTGCTGGGCGTGGCTTCGGGGCAGGTGCACAGCGTTCACCCTCGCCAAATTACCTTTGCCTTGAATGGGGGATCCAGTTTCACGGCTTCCGACATTCCCGGCTTTTGGCAGGCGGTGCAGGCGAAGTTGGATCCCGAAAGCTTAGCTTTGGCCTGGGAATTGGTTCAGGAGGAGCGCCGGCTCCTGAGCCTGTCGGAGATGGCCCAGTTGTTGTTTTCCGACGATTCCCCGGTCTCTACTTATGCTGCTTACCGCCTTTTGAGTGAGGATTTCATCTACTTTAAGGCAAAGGGGGAAGGCTACGAGCCGCGTACCCCGGCGCAGGTGAAGGAAATCCGCCATCAAATTGCCGTTACCCAGCAGCGGCAGCAGGAACAGGCCGAGTTTGAGGCCCGCCTGAGGGCAGCGGTGGCCCAGCCTGGGCAAAAGTACACTTGGACCCCAGCGGAGCGAGCCCGTCTGGAGCTGCTGGAGCGCCTAGCTCTGCAGGGAGCGGCGGCCAGCATTCGCAGCCACGAGGATCTCTCCCACAACCTCACCCCCTCGGATCGGGAACGGGCCTCGCAACTGCTGCAACTGACGGGATTTCCCGACACTCCCCAAGGAGCCTTTGACGCCCTGGTGGCCCTGGGCCTGTGGAGCCGCCACGAGAACCTGGCTCTGCGCCTCACCGGGATCCCCACCCAATTTCCCAAGGAGGTGGAGCGCTACACCCAAACTTTGCTGGGCGGCCCTCCTCCCTTCCTGGATCCCCATCTGCGCCGCGATCTCACCCATCTCCACACCTACACCATCGACGACGCCAGCACCCGCGATATCGACGATGCCCTCAGCGTCGAGTTTTGGTCGGATGAGGAGATCAAGCTCTGGATCCACATTGCCGATCCCAGTTGCTGGGTACAGTGGGGGGATCCTTTGGATCTGGAGGCCCGCCGGCGGGGCACCAGCGTCTATTTGCCCGAGCGGGTGATCCCGATGTTTCCACCGGAGCTGTCCACCGGCCTGATGAGCTTGGTGCAGGGGGAGGTGCGGCCTGCCCTCAGCTTCGGCATCCGGCTGGGATGCGACGGTGTCGTGCGCAACTACGAGATCTGCCTTAGCCAAATCAAGGTCAACTACCGCCTCACCTATGACGATGCCGACGAGATGCTGGAGTTGGGGGCAGAGGCACAACTGACGGCCATTGCCCGGGCCGCTCGCTGGCGCTACGCCTGGCGCCTGGCTCAAGGGGCCATCCAGATCGGCCTGCCGGAGCAAGATATCAAGGTCATGGACGAGATCCCCCACCTGCGTGTTATTGAGGATACGCCGGCGCGGCAGATGGTGGCGGAGATGATGGTGCTGGCCGGTGAGGTGGCTGCTCGCTTTGCTTGCCAAAACGGGATCCCGGTGCCCTATCGCCTGCAGCCGGCCCCTGAGCTCCCCCCGCCGGAGGTTTTGGATCTGTATCCCCAGGGGCCGGTGAGATCTTTTGCCATCATGCGCTGTCTATCGCGGGCAGAGGTGGCTACCCAACCGGGGCGACATACGGGGCTGGGTCTCGATGCCTACTGTCAAGTAACTTCCCCCATTCGCCGCTACCTGGATCTGGTGGCCCACTACCAGATCAAGGCTTTCTTGCGCGGGGATCCCTTGCCCTTGACCGAAGCCGAGGTGCAGCAGTTGTTGCTGGCCATTGAGCCGGGCACTGCAGAAGCGGTTCAAGTGGAGCGCAAGTCCAAGCGCTACTGGAGCATTGAGTACCTGCGCCAGCGACCGGGGCAGATTTGGCGGGCCTTGGTCTTGGGCTATCTGCGCGAGCAAGAAAACCTGGTGCTGGCCCTGCTGGATGAGATCGCTTTTCGGGTGCCGGTACGCCTAGAACGCCAGGTTCCTCTAGCAGCTTGGATTGAACTGGAAGTCGTGCAGGCGGATCCCCGCGCGGATGTGATCGAGCTGCGCGAGGTGGGACGGGATGCCCCTTAACCTGACGCTTACCCAATCTCCCCAGGCAATTGATACAACGGAGGGGGAAGGTCTCATAATGTCTGGACTGCGAATTTCTCTGGGGGGATCCCATGACCGCACAAAGCTCTGGCCCGCCTCCGATTGTTTACATTCTTTTGCTGGCGATACTGGGGGGAGGCGGCTGGTATGCCTATCGCTCCGGCCTGCTTGACTCTTTCCTGAATCGAGGGAACGTGCCTTCTGTCCCCAGCCAGATTCCGGCTGCCCAGCCACAGGCACCGACGGCACCCAACCTTCCCCAGGCGCAAGCCCCCAATCTGCCTGCCGGCCCGGTTAAGCTGGACACTTCCCTGCCCAACCCGGCGGTGCTGCAGATGGATGGCAGCGTCACCATGGTTCGCCTTGTCTTGGCCTTGAAGTCAGGCTACAGCCAGCGCAACCCCGGCATTCCCCTCACCTACGGGATCCCGGATGGCAAACCCAACGGCTCCAATGCCGGCCTCAAGGCCCTGATGGAAGGGCGCATCCAGATGGCCGCCAGCTCCCGCCCCCTCAATGCCAGCGAAGTGCAGGCCGGTTTGCAGGCGATCCCGGTGGCCAAAGATGCCCTGGCGGTGGCGGTGGGGGTGAACAACCCCTACAAAGGCGGCCTGACGCTGCAGCAATTGGCCGATATCTTCCAGGGTCGGATCACCAACTGGAGTCAGGTGGGCGGCCCGGATCGCCCAATTCGCGTTCTCAACCGCGCCCCCCAGAGCGGCACCTACACTGTCTTCCAAGAGCTGGTGTTGCTGGGGCTGCCCTTTGCTCCCGACAACCCGCCCTACTTCACCACCGCCACCGAAGATGTCACCACCCCTCTCCTGCGGGCTTTGGGAGAAGACGGCATCACCTACAGCACCGTGGATCAGGTGCAGAACCAGCAAACGGTGAGGATGGTGCCCATCGACGGCCAGATGCCCACCCGCGAGGCTATCCAAAGTGGCCGCTATCCTCTGGCCCGCAACGTGTTTTTGGTGGCACCTCAGAGAACCAGCCCTGCGGTGGCCGATTTCATCAACTATGCCCTCTCGGATCAAGGCCAACAAATCATTGGCCGCACCGAGTTCATCCCCCTTCGATAGCAACCCACAGCGGCAGCGGCGCGGAGCCGGTTGCGATGGCAGGAGTCACTATTGGCAAAGCCTGCACTCTAGGCGCCAGCAGGAGTATGTCACAGTTCAATTCTCTCGGCGCATGGCGCTCTCGTGCCACTTGCCCAATACCCTCTCCGATAAGGCGCCTAGGGAAATGAAGATCAGGATCCCCAAGCCGGTAACCAAGATCAAGGCTGCAAACATGCGCGGCACCTGCAGGTTGAAGCTGGAGATCAAGATCTGGTAGGCGATCCCAGCTCGCTGCCCACCGGTACCAGCCACGAACTCCGCCACCACCGCCCCAATCAAAGAAAGGCCGCCGCTGATGCGCAGGCCCCCCATGAAATAGGGCATGGCGCTGGGCAGCCGCAGGTAGATCAAGGTTTGCCAACGATTGGCCTTGTACAGTTGAAACAGGTTGAGCAGGTTGTGATCGGCGCTGTTCAACCCCAGAGTGGTGTTGGAAAGAATCGGGAAAAAAGCCACAATCCACGCGCAGACCACCATCGCGGCAAAGGTGTTGTTGCGCAGCCAAATGATGATCAGCGGCGCGATGGAGACAATGGGCGTTGTTTGCAAAAGCACCGCATAGGGGAAAAAGCTGCGCTCGATCCACTTGCTCTGGGTGAACACAATCGCCAGCACAAGCCCGGATACGGTGGCGGCCAAAAAGGCCACCACCGTGATCTGCAGAGTAATCAACAGAGAAGGAAAAAGCGTTCCCCAGTCGCGGATAAGGGTTTGCGCCACCAAAATCGGCCCCGGCAAGAGATAGTGGGGCATTCCTGTCACCCGCACCGCCACTTCCCAGCCCACCAAAAAGAGGATCCCGACAATAACGGGGGCCATCACCTCCAGATTGAACCAGCGGCCCAGATCCAACCCCTTTGCCGGCGCAGCACTCGGCCCAGCAGCGGCAGCCGTGGGTTGGAACCTGAGTTGTTCTCTAACCGCTCCGGTCAGCCTGGGCGGAGCCCAATCCGGCCAAGGCAGAGACAAGCGCTCCGCCGCGCCAAGGGATCCCAGCCGGCGATACAGCCAACTGAAAAGGGAGAGGAAAGCATCGAACATATCCTGAGGTTGATGAGGAAGGGGGCTCTACACAACAGGGAACACCGTCAAGGAAGGGATCCCGTCAGCGCGAACGTCCGGCCGAGAGGGGACGCAGATAAGGCTCCTGAGCCGCGCCATACATGGCTTCCTGGAGACGAGCCGACACTTCACGGCAGTAGTCGTTGTAAAGGGTTGAGGTGCGAAACTCTTCCGAGCGGGGATAGGGGGCATCGATGGGAATATCGGCTACCACCCGGCCCGGACGAGCCGCCATCACCACCACGCGGTTGGAAAGATAGACAGCCTCATAGATGTTGTGAGTAACAAAGATGACCGTCCAGTGCTTTTCTTGCCACAACTCCAGCAGCTCGCTGTTTAGCTTGCTGCGGGTGATCTCGTCCAAAGCACCAAAAGGCTCGTCCATCAGCAACACCTGCGGCTTGGTTACCAAGGCGCGAGCAATGGAAACCCGCATGCGCATACCGCCGGACAGCTCGCGGGGAAAATGGCGCTCAAACCCCCGTAGGCCCACCAGTTCTAGAGCTTCCAGAACATCTCGATCGGCTTTTGGCTTGGGCTCACCGGCCAACTTCAGGGGCAGGCGCACGTTGTCCATCACCGTTGCCCAGGGCATGAGGGCCGGCTCCTGAAACACAAAGGCCAATTTGGGCTCTCCTTGGGAGGTGTTTTGCCCCCATTCGATAGAGCCGGTGGTTAGGTCACCCAGCCCTGCGATCAGCCGCAGCACCGTGCTTTTCCCACAGCCAGATGGCCCCACCAAGCTGACAAACTGCTCCTCTTGGATGGTCATGTTCATGTCTTGCAAAGCCACCGTGCCATTGGCATAGGCCTTGCTGACATGGCTAAGGGTAATGACAGGGGCAGGCATGGCTTGCAGTTCCTAGGGGAGGGGACAAGAGGGTACCTTGCAAATCCAGCAAAGAGGAGAGAAGGTTACACAGGCACACCCCATACTTTAAAAATAACCCTCTCTGCCGCCTCTGCTTGGTTAGTAGAACTACAACTTTTGCCCTCAGGACGGGTTTTCAGAAGGTTTCTCAGGCAAAACTTGCCCTGAACCCAAACCCGAGCCGCAAGCCGCTATGATATTGCCGACCCTCACCTGGCCGAGGAACGCATGGGATCCCAATTTAAACCGGTTGAAGGTGCCGTCACTGCCCCACAAGGGTTTCGAGCTGCTGGAGTGGCCGCTGGCCTCAAGCCCTCAGGAGCTGCGGATCTGGCCTTGATCGTTGCTGACTGCGAGGCGGTGGGGGCGGGTGTTTTTACCACCAACCAGGTCAAGGCCGCTTGTGTTACCTACAACCAAGGGATCCTCGCCCAAGGGCAGCCGGTGCAGGCTATTCTCTGCAATGCCGGCCAAGCCAACGCCTGTACCGGAGAAGAAGGGGAACGCAACAACGCCCAACTGGCCCTCTGGGTGGGAGAACGGTTGGGGATCCCGGCCCAACAGGTGCTCACGGCCTCGACGGGGGTGATCGGGCGGCAATTGGAAATGGCCAAAATTGAGGCAGCCCTGCCCCGCCTGATCGACAGCCTCTCGCCAGCAGGAGGGGAGAGTGCTGCCCGTGCCATCCTCACCACCGACCTGGTGACCAAAAGCGTTGCCCTAGAGGCTGAGATCGACGGGTACACCGTCCGGCTGGGGGGCATTGCCAAGGGATCCGGCATGATCCATCCCAACTTGGCCACGATGCTGGCTTTCTTGACCTGCGACGCGGCTGTAGATCCCCATCTGTGGCAGCAGATCCTCCAGCAAGCTGCCGACCTCAGCTTTAACCAAATCACCGTGGATGGGGATACCAGCACCAACGATATGCTCCTGGCCCTGGCCAATGGCCGGAGCGGGATCCCGGCTATTCAAGCCGGCACAGCAGCCGCCCAAACTTTGGCGGAGATGGTCAACCAAGTTTGCGTCCATCTGGCCAAGGCCATTGCCCGCGACGGGGAGGGGGCGACCAAGCTGCTGGAAATCCGCGTCCAAGGCGCCCCCGACGACAGGTCGGCTCGGCAGATGGCCCGTGTGATCGCCAGCTCTCCCTTGGTAAAGGCGGCAGCCTTTGGCAACGACCCCAACTGGGGACGGGTGGCCGCCGCCGCCGGTCGGGCCGGGATCCCTTTTGACAGCCGCTGCTTGGAGATTCGCTTGGGAGATTTTCTGCTTATGCAGGCGGGCATGCCCCTGAATTTTGATCGCCAGGCGGCTTCTGAGTACTTGAAGGGGGATCCGGTAACCTTCACGGTGGATCTCCACCAGGGATCCGGCCAGGGCATGGCCTGGGGCTGCGATCTCAGCTACGATTACGTGCGCATCAACGCCGAATACACCACCTAAAGGAGGGATCCCATTATGACCACCGAATCGAACGCGAATAACGACTTTTCCAGCGAAGCCCAGGCCGCTCTGGCCAAGGAGGCGGGGCTTTCTCTCTCCGGCTGGCAGCAAGAGGTGAGTCGCGGCTTAGAGTTTGGCCTAGAAGCGGCAGCCAGTATCGGCGATCGCTCGATCCCCACCTTTTCCCGGGGCGAATTGCCCCACTATGCCGGCATCAATACCTTTCTCAAGGCTCCATACCTGGAGGATGTGCGCAAGGTTGGGGAATACGATGTGGCGGTGGTGGGCGTACCCCACGATTCCGGCACCACCTATCGGCCCGGCACCCGCTTTGGCCCGCAGGGGATCCGGCGCATTTCCGCTTTATACACACCCTATAACTTTGAGTTTGGCGTCGATTTGCGGGAGCAGATCACCCTCTGCGATGTCGGGGATATTTTTACGATCCCGGCCAACAACGAAAAATCCTTCGACCAAATCTCCAAAGGGGTAGCTCATATTTTCGGGTCTGGGGCTTTTCCCGTTATCCTGGGCGGAGATCACTCGATTGGCTTTCCCACAGTGCGCGGCATCTGTCGGCACCTGGGGGACAAAAAAATGGGCATCATCCACTTCGACCGCCACGTGGACACCCAAGAAACCGACTTGGATGAGCGCATGCACACCTGTCCTTGGTTTCATGCCACAAATATCCGCAATGCGCCTGCCCACAACCTCGTGCAACTGGGCATTGGCGGCTGGCAAGTGCCCCGGCAAGGGGTGAAGGTCTGCCGGGAGCGGGCCACTCATATCCTTACCGTTACCGATATCACCGAAATGGGCTTGGATGCAGCCGCCGATTTTGCCCTCGAAAAAGCCCTAGACGGCACCGATTGCGTGTACATCAGCTTCGATATCGACTGCATCGATGCCGGCTTTGTGCCGGGTACCGGCTGGCCGGAACCCGGTGGGCTGCTGCCGCGGGAGGCCCTTTACTTGCTCAAGCGCATTGTCCGGGAAGCACCCGTCTGTGGCCTAGAAGTGGTGGAAGTTTCTCCCCCTTACGATATCAGCGACATCACAGCCCTGATGGCCACCCGAGTGATTTGCGATACGCTGGCCCACTTGGTGGTATCCGGACAACTGCCGCGCCGGGAAAAGCCCGCCTACATCCACCCGGAGGCGACACCGGAAATGGTCGGCGACTGGAGGTAGGGGATGCATGAAACCGACATGACGCGCGCCTTGATCCAAACGCTGCGCGACTGGTGGCAAAGTCAGCCCGGGCAGCCCCAGATCGCCCGGGTGCATCTGGTGGTGGGACAGTTTACCTGCGTGGAGCCGGCCAGCCTGCAATTTGCCTATGCTGCCCAAACCCAGGGCACTTTCCTGCAGGGATCCCAGTTAATCATCCGGGAAACACCGCTGATTGCTTATTGCCATCCCTGTGGCCAAGAGTACAAGCCAGAAATGGGCCGTCGCTACGCTTGCCCCCACTGTGGATCCCCGATGGAAGAGATTCGCTCGGGGCGAGAGCTGAAGATCGACCACATCGAATGTTTAATCGACTCTGACCCAGCAGCGTGACCAGAAGTCGCCTAGGCCGATGCAAGGCTCAATCCCAGGAGGACAGCCGCTCCCAAACTCAGGATCACCATCAAGCCGGCGGGCATAACCTTTCGGGTTTTGCGATAGCGCAGGGCGAAGACGACAGATCCCAACACCGTTGTCCCCAAGCCTAGGCCCAGCCCCCAGCGGGGATCCACCCCCAGCAGCCAGTGGCTCACTCCACTGAGTACAGCCCCAACCAGTCCCGCGATGAAAGACTTAGAGCTTTTGCCTTTCACGTAGCCAATTACTCCGCCCACTAGAAGCAGTGCTCCATAGACCAGCAAGGTGATTTGCGCGGTCAGCATGATTGGGAAAGCCTTGTCCTCTCTCGGTTTAGCTTAATCGGCGGGAAGCCCCGCACTGTATTTGTGAATTGTGTTTACTCAACGAAGATGAGTGCCGGGAGTCGTTCACTCAACGAGGATATCGCGAATCAAGGGCAAGCGAATGCTGATGTAGCGATTGAGCACCGAGGCATCGACACTGCTGAGGACATGTTTTCTCTGGCAGGCGCTCAGAAGCAGATTCACCAAGTCGTCATCGCGTTTTGTGAGCCAATCTGGCCTGCCAATCTCGCTGACCAAAGACCAAAACTGGCGTACCATTTCAGGAGTCATGGCATCCATTTTGTGGGGATAGGGGCTAGCTGCAAAAGAATGGTCTAGGCCATTGACCTGATTCTAGAAAAAAGACCTCACCTGTGAGAGCAATATTTCAGCTCCGTCACAACTTAGGATAAGATGTCATGCTTTCCCATAAACCTCAGTAAGTGCCGACCATCCTTGTTCAGAAAGCTTGAAGAAAACCAGAGGTTGCTAACCTTAGCCATAGCCATTTCAAGCCGGTCTAAAACATCTCCGCAGCGCCCTGCACCGCCATAGATGAGTAGCCTCCCCTTTGGAGCGGGAGAGGGGAGCGCAAAATTCGCAAGGTTTTCACCGCTACTTAGCATAACTATAGAAAAAACAACGATTCCCGTCAAAATCTGGTCATCACCCTATCGGCCTTAAGGTAAAGGCTGCCCGCTCTCCTTCACCAGAAGAGGAAGAACCTTGACGAGCCTGGGTGCTAGCGTAAGGTGTACTGCAGCTCATAAGCCCCTTTTTCTCCTGGCCCATAGGTGTTGGCCCGCAGGGTATAGGTGCCGGTGCGGGGCAGAAAGGCAATCATCAGAGCATCGGTTCCGCCGCCTTGGTCGTCATCCCAAGCCACGACTTCTCCGCTGGGATCCAACAGTTGCAAAAAAGCATCGAAGTCGGCGCTGGTTAGGGAGGCGATCAGGATCTGGCCGGCGCGAGCGGCAATGGGATATTCGTCCATCCAACTGCCATCCTCGGGGTGCTGCAGGGATCCCTCCTGCAGACGGCCTGATGGAGTTTGCTGCCAATCGATCTGGGTGAGGACATAGGTCAGCCGGTAGTTGCCGGTGGATTCTGGCTCAAAGCTGGTGGCTCGCAGGGTGTAGGTGCCGCCCTCTGGCAGACGCACCGCCAACAAGGCATTTATATCTGGGCCGGAGTCATCGTCAAAGCCGATCACCCATCCTTGGCCATCCACCAGCTCCAGGTAAGCATCGAAATCTTCGCTCTCCAGGGCCGCAATCAGGATCTGCCCCGGCTGAGATGTAATCGAAATCTCATCCCAAAAGCTGCCATCCTGAGGGTTGCTCAGATCTTCAGGGCTGAGGGTTCCCGCCAGGGTTCGGCCATCTCTCCACAGGGGAGAAGAAGCAAGGGAGGATCCCACCTGCGCGCTCCTCTCTTGCAGCAGATCCAACCACCGACAACTGCTGGACAGCCCCAGCGCCACCAGACTCAGGGCCAAACAGGATCCCCAGCGGCGGGGAAGTGCGAAAGAACGACACAAGCTCAACATCGACAAGACTCCCCGCCCCTATGAGCCAAAACCACGCCTCAATTTTATCCATTGGTTTGCCGGGGCGGGTGGGTAACTTCACAGGGAATCCCAAGCTTGTAAGACGGCTTCCAGGGCCAGCCGCCCGTGGCCAAGATGGGTTCCCCCCTGCAAATAGACGGTGTAGGGATCCCGCATCGGCCCGTCGGCAGAGAGCTCAGCACTGCTGCCCGCAACAAAAGTGCCTGCCGCCATCACCACCGGATCGGCATAGCCGGGCATCACTTCTGGGATCGGGGTGAGGTAGGAATCCACCGGTGAGCTACTTTGAATGGCGCGGCAGAAAGCCTGCAACTTCTGCGGGGATCCCAGTTGAATGGCCTGAATGATGTCGGTGCGGGGCGCTTGTGGCAGAGGCGAGACCGGGTAGCCCAGATCGTGAAACACCTGGGCGGCCAGGTGGGCAATCTTGACCGCTTCGGCCACCATCTGCGGGGCCAAAAACAACCCTTGAAACAGGAGCCGGTTGAGATCGAAGGTGGCCCCGCCTTCCGAGCCGATCCCCGGCGCCGTCAGCCGGCAGGCAGCCTGCTCCACCAGCTCGGCCCGCCCCGCCACATAGCCCCCCGCTGGGACGAGGGTGCCGCCTGGATTTTTGATCAGGGATCCGGCGATCAGATCGGCGCCCACATGGGTTGGCTCTTGGGTTTCCACAAACTCGCCATAGCAATTGTCCACCAAGACCACCACCTCCGGGTTTTGTGCTTTGACGATCTGGATCATCTCGGCAATCTGGGCAATGGAGAAGCTGGGCCGCCAACTGTAGCCACAGGAGCGCTGGATGTGCACCAGGCGGGTTTGCGGTCTGAGAGCGGTTTTCAGGGCCTGCCAATCGACATCGCCCTTCCGCAGATCCAACTGGCGATAGGTAACGCCGAACTCCCGCAGGGATCCCCGCCCCGATCCCCGCAGGCCGATCACCTCCTCCAGAGTGTCGTAGGGGGGGCCGGTGATGGCCAACAGCTCATCCCCCGGGCGCAGCACCCCGAACAAAGCACAGGCAATGGCATGGGTGCCGGAGACCATCTGCAGCCGCACCAGCGCCGCCTCACAGCCCATGATCTGGGCAAACACCCGATCCAACACCTCTCGCCCCCGGTCGTCGTGGCCGTAGCCCGATACGCCGGCAAAGTGGTGGGATCCCACCTGCTGGTCGTGGAAGGCCCGCAACACCCGCGCCAGGTTCTCCCTGAGAACCTGGTCCATCGCCTGAAACCGCTCCTGCAGAGCCGCTTCTGCTCTGTCCAACAGCGCCGCCGCCTGCAACGGGATCCCTTTGCCCACCGAGTTCACCCCACTTCTTGCCCACAAACCGGCCTTAACCCTAGCAGAACCGGCCACCAACCCAGAGGCCAAAAACAGCTTCTCAGACCTGCTACTTCTGGGAACGATGGCTTCACAGAAACTCTATCTTGATAAAAACCTTAATTTCAGTTAGCACTTCTTCATCTTCTCTGTCAGTTTCTGCCCCGGCCAGACAAAGCGTCCCCTGCCGCTGCGGCCCACACCAGGTTGTATAATGACCCAATAGAGGGATATTGACGGGAAGAATAGAGGGATATTCGGACTGGGGGAAGGTGCCGGTTCAGCAGCCGCTGCTTTTCTCGACTGCATGGGAGTTTCCTTGAACAACTCGGCTCCCTCTTTTAGGTATTGACAATAGCGAGCGTTGTTGGGAGAGTTTTACCCATCTATCCTTCACCTCTCCGATCCGCAGAGTCGAATTCAAGTGTTAGCAAAAGAAAGTATTTCAAGTTTCGCCGGCAAGATTGCTCTCTCCAGCCCTTTGCTTCATACCTTCTCCACCTAACTTAACTTAGGGTTCTGAATTCTAGGGATCCCTCTTTGCCCGAGCAATCGCACTGGTGTGCGAGCCATCAAGAGTTAAGACAGCCTAAATTTATTCTTAACTCCTGGTCGGGAACCCGAGGGGAGGTGTTAACTTAGACTTAACCCAAGAGGTTAGTGCCGCTTGCATGGCCCCTTTTCGCAAGTTGCCGGGCCGCGATCATGCCTGAGGTGGGGGCTGTTTTCTAGGGATCCTTTGCGAGGGTAAGGCGCTAACTTTAGGCGTAAACCGATACAACTGGGAGAGTCTCCATGACTAAGCTTGTGATCCAAGGGAAGAACGTCGAGATTACCGACGCCATCCGCAGCTACGTTCAAGAAAAAATTGAGCGTGCTGTCAGCCATTTTGCCCAGATCACCAGTGAGGTTGATGTCAATCTATCGGTAGCCCGCAACCCCCGTATCAGTGCCAGCCAATCTGCCGAAGTGACCGTCTACGCCAATGGCACCGTTATCCGGGCGGAAGAAAGCAGCGAAAATCTCTATGCCAGCATCGATCGTGTGGCCGACAAGCTGGCCCGCAAGCTGCGCAAATACAAAGAACGCAATGGCGTGCACCGCACCCGCCACGCCCCCAAAACCTCTTGGGCGGTGTCCCAGCAGCCTGTTACCGATCCGCTTAATACCGAACGGCAGCCGGAGTTGCCGGCTGAGGTGGTGCGCACCAAATACTTCGCCATGCCTCCCATGTCAGTTCAAGAAGCGCTGCACCAGTTGGAGCTGGTGGATCACGACTTCTATGTTTTCCGCAATATCGAAAACGGCGAGATCAACGTCATCTACGTCCGCAACCACGGCGGCTACGGCCTGATCCGCCCCCGCTAAAGCTTCGTGAAGATGCGCGGCGAACCTTTCTCCCAACTTGCTTCGCGGGGATCGAGCAACGCTTTCTATCTTTTGCTGCAGCTTACCGATTCTGCCCTGCCGATTGGTGGTTATTGCCACTCGTGGGGTTTGGAAACGGCGGTTCAGGCGGGTCAACTTCGGGATCGGGTCGGGGTGCAGCAGTATCTGCTGGGGGTTTTGCACATGAGCTTGGCCCCCATTGAGGGCAGAGCCTGTGCCCTGGCCCACCGTTTGGCGCAAGCGGGATCCCCGTCGGGAGTAGAGAAGCTGCAGCGGCAATTGCAAGCCACCCGTTGGGCGGCGGAGCCGCGGCAAGCCAGCTTGGATCTGGGGAAGCGTTTGACTCAACTGGCAGAACGCACCTGGGGAATCTCCGTCCCCCAAGCAGTGGGGGAGCCGTGGCATCATCCCTTGGCCTTCGGCTGGATCTGTGCTCAGGCAGGCATTGGGCTGGAAGATACCCTACGGGCCTTTTTGTTTGCCTCCCTCACCGGGTGGGTCTCGGCGGCGGTGCGCTTGGTGCCTTTGGGGCATAGCGAGGGGCAAAGTCTGCTGGCCCAATTGTATGAGCCGATTGAGACCGTGGTGCAGCAGGAGATCCTGCCGGTTGTCCGGCGGGATCCTGCTCTCAATTGGCCTGCCCTGAGCAGCTTCGCCCCCCTCAACGAGCGCGATTGCCAAGCCCACCAGCAGCTCTATTCCCGCCTTTTTCAGTCCTGAACGCTGCCCCCCTCTCCCTCTGGGAGAGGGGCTGGGGGTGAGGGCGGGGCACAGTTCAGCGGAGAGGCTCCCCAACGGCCAGCACCTGCTGCAAGAACTGATCCTGTTGCCGGCGCAAAACGCCCAGATCGGGACTGTGGTTGAGCAAGATGAAGTTGTGGCCATTGGGCAACTGCCCCATCAGCATCAGCCGCTCCGCAGCGGATCCCACCTGGGCAGTCGTACCTGGGGGCAAGGTGCGCGCCCTCAGGGTGCTGTGGCCGATGCCTGCTCTGGGCAGGATCCGAGTCGGATCCCCATCTGTGAGATCCAGCAGGTGTTCCCAGAGATGAGCTAGGGCGCGAGGGGAGAGGTACAGTGCTTGCCCTCCTTCTCCAAGGCGGATGTCTTGCTCAGCAGGGGCCATTTGGGGATCCAGGCGGGCAATGGGCTGAGCCACCAATCGCTGCCGCAGGTACTCCAGCAGGGCCGTTTTGCCCCCCAGCTCCGCCAACAGGGCTTCTGCCATGGCCCGGTCGTTGCTGCCGTTGAGGAGTTGCAGCAGGGATCCCAGGCGCAGCGAGGTGTAGACGGCCAGGCAATGGGCATCTGCAGGCCAATCCCTCAGGAGCGACACAGAGCCGCCAATGGCAACCGGATGGGGCTGTTGGGTACCGCTGAGAAGCTCTGCCAGACGCCGGGCGCCGGCTACAGGATCGGGCTGGCCCAGCAAACGGAAGGGGGGCACCACCTTCACATCCCCGTCGATCTGGCGAATCCCAAGGCTGTGTAAGTGACGGGCCAGCTCGGCCACATTTGCCTCTGTGAAATAGGGATCCCCGCTGCCCACGAGGATCAAATCTCCCGTCAGGCGGTGGCCTGACCGATGGCCTGTGGTGTAGAACCGGGTTTCAAAGCGATGCTCGTAGCCCCAAGTCTCCAGAGCCATCAAGCTGATGGCCAACTGATCCAAGGCCCCCACCGGCAAAGGCCGATCCAGCAGGTGCTCCGCCAACAGCTCCCCCTGCGGCGTCCACAGCAGGATCCCCTGTTGTGAGAGCGCTCCCCCTTGGGCCGCCAATCCCTGCAAAAAGCCGGACAAGACCCCCGCATAGGGAGAATCTTTCCACCCCGGCGATTGTGCGCGGGGCCACCAGGGGGGAAGGCCCGGAGTCCCACTGGGGGAAGGCAGGGGCGGTGGTGGGGTGGGGATGGGGGGAAAAGGATTCTGAGCCGATGTGGGCAACTCGGCACCTATGCGGTTGCTCCAGCAGGCCCCCAAAGCCAAAGCACCAACCAACGGGATCCCTGCCCAGAGGAGACGACCATGGGGAAGCAACCCCTGTGGGATAAGCGGCATGATGACCTCACCCAAGACACTTGCAAAAGACGACGGGCTGGCAAGACTTGACGCTACTCTAGTGCCATCCGAACCGCCTTGGCAAATCTTCGTTGCAGCCTAGATATCTTTAGTACTAAGAAATGTTAAGCTAAAAGCCTGGATCCCGAACCGAGGTGAGGCCCATGGAACCCCTTTACGCTGGCGGCAACTTCTCCAGTTCTTTTGTTAATCCCCCCATTTACTCCGCCATTGCCCTGCTTAGCTTTTTTGCTCTTATCTTCGGCATCATTTTCAAAGATAAGCTGGAATACCAGGTAGCCCTTTGGCAGCTCAACCGAGATAGCCAGGCAACAATTCGCTACCGGACTCCTGGGGTGATCCTCACCTACGGTCTCTGCTGTTTGTTTACCCTTGGTTTTGTGGTGGCGTGTTTGAACGTCTTTGGCCTGTCTCTGACTCTGGCCAGTTGGGTGGGTGGAATCCTGGTGCTGAGTACGGCAGGCTTGGTGTGGTGGCAGTTGGGATCCCTACTGGCCCTGTTGGCTATGGGGGGCTCCCAGGCCATTGATATCGACTCTTACGGGGCAGAGGCTGCTTGGGATGCCAAGACAGCAGCGCCCCCTGAAGGGGAATAGGCGCTAGCCTCTGTTCACCAGAGCCCCCATCTCAATCGCAAACCCAGTGCTCTTTCGCTTCTTCTCATGACTGCGGCCCTCCCTTCATCCTGGCGCTACGCCTACTACCCCGGCTGTGTGGCCCAGGGGGCTTGTCGCGAGCTGTACGACTCTACCAACCGGATCGCGCGGCATTTGGGCATCGAACTGGTGGAGCTGGAGGCAGCTTCCTGCTGTGGTTCCGGCACCTTCAAGGAAGAATCGGAGCTGCTGGAAGATACGGTGAATGCCCGCAACCTGGCTTTGGCAGAGGCATTGGGGTTGCCGATGCTCACCCACTGCAGCACTTGCCAGGGGGTGTTGGGCCGCGTGAATGAAAAGTTGAAAGCTGCGAAAACCGCGGATCCTGAGTACTTTCACCGGGTGCAAACCCTGTGCCAGCAAGGAAGCTGTGAGAGCTGCTACGAAGGCACCGGCGATGTGCGCCATTTGCTGTGGGTGCTGGTTCATGACTACGGCCTGGAGCGATTGGCCCGACAGGTGAAACGGCCTCTGTGGGGGCTGCGCTGCGCCGCCTTCTACGGGTGTTATCTGTTGCGGGCCTACGATATCTCCCGCTTTGACGTGGCGCGGGATCCCCGTTTGCTGGAAGATCTCTTCGAGCATTTGGGGGCCACCCCTGTTTGGTATCGCGGGCGCACCCAGTGTTGCGGTTGGCCCCTTTCCAGCTATGCCCCGCAGCAGTCTTTCTCGATGGCAGGCCGGCACCTCCTCGAAGCAATCGAGGCGGGAGCCGATTGTTTGGTGACTCCTTGTCCCCTGTGTCACCTCAATTTGGACTCGCGCCAGCCGGAGGTGGAGCAGGTGATCGGGCGCAAGCTGGGGATCCCGATCCTGCATGTGCCGCAATTGGTGGGCCTGGCCCTGGGGATCCCGGCGGAAAACCTGGGATTGAACCGCCATGTGGTGCGGGTGGAAAAAGCCCTGCAAAAAATAGGCCGCTAAACTCCAGGGGGGATCCCTGGGCAAACACAGGTGGGTTCTGCCTGGGAAGGATATGCTATTCTGCCCAGCAAGATACCCAGCCCTGTTCAAAAACCGCAAAGACCCTCGTAAGCTTAGATTCGGCATACTCCTGCTTGGCAGCTCCCTATGGTAGTCTCGGATCCCCTGGGCCTTGTCGTGCAAGAAGTGCAGCGGGGCGGGTACGCAGACCGAGTCAAAAAGCTGGTTTACTTTGCCTGCACCAGCACCTGGGAAGGCGATATCGGCAAGTTGAGCCAAATAGACCTGAAGGCACTCCTGGAGCAGCTCTGCCGTGAGCACGCAACCCTTGATGCTCTGGGCCAGCGCTTTCGAGATGCCATCAGCCGCATCAACAAAAAAGCCGAGTATGCCCGCATCGCCAAGATGCTGCTGAGCAAGCTGGAGCCTTTGTATCAACAGCCGCAAGCAGATCCATCGGTTTGGGCTCAGCCCTCGCCTGTCTTGTCTTTGAAGTACGGGGGTTTGCAACTGCAAAAGCAAGACTACGATCCCTTCGAGTTGCGGGCAGGGGTGATGCGGCAAGCCAGCCCTTTGCGGGTCAAGCTGGTTCTGTTCACGGCTTTGTACCACAAAGTAGAGCCCACTCTGCAGGGGTTGGCGGCCCTACGGCGCTACAGCCTGGATGAGCTGCTCACAGCCCTTTATAGGGCCTGCAATTCCCCCCAAGAGCTGGAAACTCGGCTGAAGGAGGCGGTGCAACAGTCGCAGGAGCCTGATCAGGATGGCCAAGCTGCCAATGCCGTGCTGCAGATGCTGAAGCCTCTTTACGTTTCTGTGCCCCCAGAAACCGCCGCTAGTGGAGGGTTAGCTGCCGAGCCCGCCTCTGTCGCTCTCGATTGGCTCGATACAGAAGATGCTGTTGGCGCCCCCATGACTTGGGTCGAGGATGGGGAGGATCCCTCTATAGGGTCTCCGGCTCTTACAGCTCTGGCAACATCGCCCAACCCCTCTTCTGACCTCCGACAGGCGATCCCAGAGTCCTGCCGCCAACTGCTCCATCGCAGCGCCGGATCCCTGATGGTGGCCATCGAGAACACCCTGAGCGAGTTGGGCAATGCTCTGGACGAAGGACTACAGGATGAGGATCCCGCCCAATATCTGACGCTCAAACACCAGGTGCTGCGCGGCTTCTTGAGGGATGTCGAGGGATCCGCCGCAATGTTCAGGGGGATTTTGAAAAAGCTGGAGCAATCGGAGTGGCGCCTGGTGCAGCCCCTTCGCGGCGGCGGTGGAGAACACGCTCTGCCGGAAGTGCCTGGCGAGCTGGTGGATCCCTATGCTTCCCTGAGACAGGTGTTGGCCAGCAGCGAGCTAACTCGGCAAAAGCCGCAGCTAGAGCAGGAGGTGATGCGTCTGGTGCGGCGCAGCGTCAGCTCGGTTAAAGCGGCTATCGAACAGGCCCTGAGCGAGTTGGGCCAGGCGTTGGATGAGCAGTTCCCAACCTGTAGCCTGGAAGAAGCCTTGGTTCTCAAGTACCAGGCGTTGCGCGCCTTTTTGCAGGAAGTGGAGGAGATCTCTACGAAATTTGCTGCTCTGTTGGAACGTATGGAAGAGGCAGAGCGCCGTCTGTTCGGACTGGTTTGAGAGCCAACCCCCCTGTTTGGGAATCCCGTCTAGCACTCATAGCCATCGCCTTCGAATTCCATACGCTGTCGCCAACGCGCCGCTCTAACTCCCCTCTCCCTTTGGGAGAGGGGCTGGGGGTGAGGGCTGGGAGAGGGGCTGGGGTGAGGGCGGCGCAGAGCGGTAGGGAAACGTCGTGATTTTCTTCTAGAATGGCCACCAGTTAGATCCCCCCTCACTGCTTCATCTGAGCTCCCCCTCTCTATCTATGGATGCCAAGGAGCTGCTCCGCCTCTACCGGGCAGGACGCACTAACTTTGCGGGCGAAAACCTAGCCGCCCTGGATCTAAGCCGGGCCGATTTAATCGGGGTGGATCTCTCGCAAGCCAACCTGCGCAGTGCCAATTTGATTTTTGCTTTTTTGGGGCGGGCCAAGCTGCAGAAGGCCAACCTTGTTGGGGCTAACCTCGGTGGGGCCAACCTCAGCCAGGCGGACTTGAGCGAGGCGGATCTCAGAGATGCTCAGTTGCACGGCGCCACTTTGCAGGGGGCAGATTTGCATGGGGCCAACCTGACCCTGGCCCTGCTGCTGGATGCCAATCTGCTGGATGCGGATCTGCGCTGGGCTAACCTCACCAGCGCCAACTTGGGGGGGGCTTGTCTGCGGGGGGCCAACTTGCGACTCGATAGTCGTCGGGGAGCGGTGTTGCGCAACGCCAATCTCAGCCGCGCCGACCTGAGCGGAGCCAACCTGGCGGGAGCGGATTTGACGCGGGCCGACCTGAGCGGGGCCAATCTCAAAGAGGCCAGCCTGCTCAAGGCCAACTTGCAAGGGGCCAATCTGCAGCAGGCCTGTTTGCAGGGAGCCATCCTGAGCGAGACCGACCTGAGGGGGGCTGCCTTTACAGGGGCAAACCTGCAAGGAGTGCAGATGATGCGGGCCAATTTGAAGGAGGCGATACTGCGCCAGGTGAATCTGACAGAAGCCAACTTGAGTGAGGCAGATCTGGCCGGGGCCGATTTTTCCGCCAGTTGCCTGCGCTCGGCCAAGCTGGCGCGGACGGATCTCAGTCGGGCCAATCTGGCCGGGGCCGATTTGAGGCATGCCAACCTGGTGGACGCCTACTTGGGGCGCACCAACCTGGAAAACGCCGATCTCGGCGACGCGATCCTGACCCGAGCCGATCTAAGCACGGCTAACCTCAGCGGGGCCAATTTGCGCGGGGCAACCCTGCCGGATGGACGGATTGGGTGAGCAAGGCGGGGATCCGCCCTGGAGCAGGTGAGGTTTTCCGCTGTCCTGGGAGCACCACAACCGCTAGCCTACAGGGGAAGGGTGGGACAAAGGGATCCGTGAACAGCCGCCGATTTCTGTCCTTGATGGAAGCCTTGTGGGCTGCTCTGCCTTTGCCGGAATGGTTGCCGGGGGCGGGGGAGCGCTCGTGGCAGCAGACGGTGGCAGCCCTGCTCCAGCTATGGCAAGAGGTGGGACGGTTTGGCGTGGTGATCGGTGGGCCGGTGTCTTGGTGGCCCCCCTGGGTGGTGCGGGATCCGCTGCCCCAGCTGCCGCTGCCCATCGACGCCCCAGAACCCAACCTGAAGCTGCAAGAGCCGGCCCGCGAAGCCCCCTGGCTGTTTACCCCCGATCTGTCGCCGGAGTCGATCCTGACCCCTGGCCAGACGGTGATCCCTCTCCTGCCGCGGGATCCCTTGGTGGAGGAGCCTTTTTTGCTGGTGCTCACCCCTGTTTTTTCGGCGGTGGCCGCCCAAGGGTATCACCCCCACACGCGGCAAAGAGGCATGATGGTGTCTTTTGAGCCGGAGGTGGTGCATCGGGCTTGGCAAAGCCTGGAGCAGCGGGTTCAACAGGGCAGGCCGGATCAGCTTGCTGCTTGGCGAGAGTTGGCCATCCACTATCCACTGATGCAGCCGCATGTGCGGGTGCTGGCCCGCTTCAGCAGCCTTCTTTTGTTAGGGAACTTGGCCGAATCGGGCTCCTCGCCCGCTTGCCTGCCCCCTGCCAGAGCTGAGGTGGAGAACTCCCCTGCGCCCCCAACCCGGCCAGAAGACACCAAGAAGGGGCGGCTCTCGGCAGCTTCCTCTCCCCCTTCCCCCACAGATTCCTCTCCCCAGAGCCAGTCCTCTGGTCAACAGAGCAGCCTTTCGGAGGCAGAACTGTTGCGGGCTCTCATTCACGAGATCCAGACCCCCCTTAGCACCATCCGCACCTTGGTCAGTCTCATTCTGAAGCGGCGCGACCTGCCGCCACGGGTACGGGAATACGTAGAGAAAATCGATCGCGAATGTACCGAGCAGATCAACCGCTTCGGGCTGTTCTTCCAGGCCACGGAAACGGTGATGCCCGCTGCCACTCCCGGCGAAGGGCGTCGGCTCCAGCTAGAGCCCATTGCGTTGGTGGACTTGGTGCGGCAAAACCTACCTCGCTGGCAGGAGCAGGTGAAACGACGGGGATCCCAACTGGAGCTGCAGATCCCCGACGAGCTGCCGGATGTGGTCAGCGATCCCAAGGCGCTGGAAGCGGTGCTGTTCGGCATGGTGGATCGCATTGCCCGCAGCACACCGGCCGGCAGCCACATTCGCGCCCAGCTGGTCAGCGCTGGCGAGCTGGTCAAACTCCAGTTTCAGGTCAACACACCTGAGGCCAGCAACGCCGCTGCCGACTCAGAGCCCAAATCTCCCCAAGCCATTGGGCAGTTGTTGGTCGTGCAGCCGGATACGGGTGCAGTGAGCCTCAGCCTTCCCGTCACCCAAACCTTGTTCCGCGCCTTGGGGGGCTACCTCACCGTGCGCCACCGCGCCCACCGGGGGGAAATTCTCAACATCTACCTGCCCCGCCAGCTATGAGCCACCGATCCCGCTCTCATCCCGATATCCTTATGGCGGATCGCAGGGGAGATGGGGCTAGGATCGATCTGCCAGCGCCGGGAGAGTCTAGAGATTGGATCCATGCCGAGAGCCAGAAAAGTTGCCGAACACCATCCAGAGCCAGAGCCTGCCTGTGGAGCTGGGGATCCCAGAGTCAAGGGGGTAACTCTCTCTGCGCAGCAGCTCTCCACCTTGCTCCACGAGATGCGCAACCCTCTCACCGCTCTGAGCACGTTGGCCAAGTTACTACAAAAACGCTTGCCCCCAGAAGATCGCAACCACTGGATTGGCCTGAGCATTGAACAGGAGTGCAAGCATCTGCAAGATCTGCTGGCGGAGTTCGAGCGTTTGGACGGGATCCCGGCTCCTCTCCAACTTCAGTCCCTCTCCTTGCCTGACCTGCTGCGGGAGTGGATCCCTATTTATCAAGCCCTGGCGGAAACCCAGGGACACCGCTTTCAGGCCGTTCTGCCCCCTTCGCTGCCCCCTGTACAAGGCGATCCGCGCGCCCTGCGGCAGGTGCTGGATAACCTAATCGACAACGCCTGCAAATATACCCCGCCCCCAGGTCAGATTTGGCTGAAGGTGGAGTTGGTTGAGGATTGCTCACCTGACTCGCAGCGGTCAGTAGCCATCGCCGTCTGTGACAATGGCCCCGGCATCCACCCCGAGAACCTGGAGCGGATCTTTGACCCTTTCTTTCGGGCGGATCTTTCTAAGCCAGGACAGGGGCTGGGGTTGGCCATTAGCCGCGACTTGGCCACCCAGATGGGAGGAGACCTTCGCGTGGACAGCTCCCCCCAAGGCTCTTGTTTTCGCCTCAGATTGCCCACGGCCCAGTAGAGCTTGAAAATGTGAGCAAGGGTGTTTCTCCCAGCCAAAATCTTGAAAGCTATCCAGGAGCTGCCCAATGGCCCCCTCCGCTCAAGCCAAACCCGAACCTGCCTTGGCCCGCATCTTGTTGGTAGATGACGAGCCAGGTCTGCGGGAGGCAGTGCAAGCCTACCTAGAAGACAGCGGCTTTGAGGTGATCCCGGCTGCCAACGCCCAGCAGGCTCTGCAGCTTCTCGGCACGGCCCAACCGCAACTGATCATCTCCGACATCATGATGCCGGGCATGGACGGCTACCAATTTTTGGCGCAAGTGCGAAAACTCGAGCCCTACAGCCATCTGCCGGTGGTGTTCCTCACCGCCAAAGGCATGACTGCCGACCGCATCCAGGGCTACCGGGCCGGCGTCGATGCCTACTTGCCCAAGCCCTTCGATCCGGAAGAGCTGGTGGCCATTGTCTCCAATCTCATCGAGCGCTCGCGCGCGGCTAGCCCCTCGGAAGTGGTGGCCCGCGAGCTGGCCTCGATTCGCGCCCTGCTGTCGGAGCGAACTCTCCCCCCAACCAGTCCCTCCCAGCCCCTCACCCCAACTCCTTTGCCCCCACCGATTAAGGTGGAGCTGACGCCGCGGGAACAGCAGGTGTTGGAGAAGGTGGCAGAAGGTCTGATGAACAAAGAAATTGCCAAACAACTGCAAACCAGCGTGCGCAACGTGGAAAAATACGTCACCCGCCTCCTCAACAAGACGGGCACCAGCAGCCGCACCGAGCTGGTGCGCTACGCCCTCACCTACGGCCTGATCCGGTTGTAGCCCTCACCCCCGATCCCTCTCCCTCTGGGAGAGGGGAGAAGGGGCTTACGGCTGTGGCTTGGGCGGAACGGTAACCAGCAGCTCCAGCCCAAAAGCATGCTCCCCGGCGGGGTAGCTGGTGATCCCCACCCCATCGATGCGGGTCAGCAGCTCGCGGGCTTCCGGCTCTACGCTGGCCAGCCCACCTGGCAAGGCGGCTTCTAGCACCGTGCGGAGGCCTCGCCAATTCAGCAAAAAGTAGCCGTAGTTGGGCTTGGGCAACTGGTTGTAGAGGGTTTTCAGCGGCTCGGTTTGAGGAAGCAGATGGCCCTGGCGCTGGGCAAGGCTTTGCAGCGCCGCCGTGCTGGTGGTAACCATCAGGTAGTTGCCTTCCCAGGCACGGGTTAGAAGCGGACGGTTAAACAAGGGATCCGCCCAGGTTACCTGGCCATCGGCTTCCGTTACTCGCGCGCCCGACTCCTGAGCCAGCCGATCCAACTGGGCCAGGGCCGCGTTGGCTTTGTCTTTTTGGCTGCTCTCGATGATCAAAGCCGCCCCCATGCCTTGCAAGAGGGGGTGGGCCTGGGCATCGGGCGCCACCAGCAAGGCTATCTCCCCATCCAGCCAAGCCATCAGGTCTCGATCCAGATCCAGGCGGGTGTTGGTGCGGAACTCGGCCCGCAGTTCATCCAGGGACTCTTTGGCCTGGGGATCCTCTTCCAGCTCCGCCACAGCCGCCTGCCAGCGTTGGGCAACCTGCTGGGTGGTGATCACCGCCAGGGCACTGCCGGGCAGCCGCTGGATCAGCTCGCCCCGGGCAGTCTGCCACCTGCGCAGCAGGGGAGTTTGGGGATCCAGTTGGGTGAGTAGGCGCGTCTGCAGGCCCTGCTCCCGCCAGTGGGCAGCCATAGCCAAAGAGCGCAGCGGCTGCAGGGATCCCAGCTCTGCCGGATCCCAGTCCCGCGTCCAATCTCGGAAAGACTCGGGATCCTCCTGCAAAGCCTGGAAGTTGAAGTAGGCAAAAGCCAAGGTGCCCGGCTTCTGGTAGAGATCGCCCACGGCAGTGCGGAAGCCTTCGGCGCGGCTAATGGGCTCCGCCTGGCCGCGATAGACAGCAATTGCCTGCTCCATCACCTTGGGATCGTTGGCCAGGGCCACGAAACGGCTGCCAAACTCGGCCGTCACCCACCGTTCGCCCGGCTCCCCATTGGTTTGCACGTAGAGAGTCACCCCTTGCTCCTGGCGCTGCTCGAAGTTGGCCCCTTCCGCCTCTGCCTGTTGCCGCACTTGGGCCAGGAATTGCCTGGACAGATCGGCGTTGCGGGTGCTGGCTCCAAAGAGGATCCCAGGCATCGGTTCCGCAGCCCCCGGCACCAGGTTGGGGATCACCACCGCCAGCGTGAATTGATCCCCGGCCCAGGTCTGGATCTCCTCGCGGGAGAACTCCTGGCCGGTGCTGGCCCAAGCTTCTGCCGTCCAGCTCTCCCAACGGGCCAAAAGGTCAGGGTGGGTACGCAGCGCCTCTTCTGGTTTGGTGGAAAAGGCCAACACTAGGAGTGCCGATTGGGGAACCAGCGCCGTCTCCGGCAGAACATCGCCGGGCAACTGCACCTGGGGTGCCCTGAGCTGACAGGAGCCCAAAAGCCAAGAGCCCCCCACCGCCATCAATGTCAGGGAGAACGGACGGGGGCGACGATAAAGTTGGGCCTGCATACCACACCTGCAACGAGCCGTCCTCTTGAGCATAAGCGATAAACTCGAAGGCTGTCTGTGATCCCAGGCCCGCCCACCAAAATATGTAGAAATTGTTACTTGAAATGCCTACCGGGATCGGGCGCGCGCGACCAGCCCATCCACATATTCGTTCCAGCGCAGACCTCGGTGGGCCGGGATCCAGGCCACCCGCACCTGCGGGCACTGCCGTTTCAGTTGATACAGCTCTTGCACCAAGTCCAGGTTTTCCACTGGCCCCGTACGCCGTCGCCACCCCTGCGCTGCCCAGCGCTCCATCCAATCGTTGTAGGTCTGCACACAGAGATGGGAGTCGCTGTAGATAGTGTCCATGCGGTTGTCCTGGGTATCGCGGCAGTATTGCAAGGCCCGAATGAGACCGGTCAATTCCATGCGGTTGTTGGTACTGGCGGGATCCCCTCCCCAAAACTCTTCCACAATCTGGTCATCCTCAACCACCACCACCGCCCATCCCCCTGGCCCCGGATTGGGGGAACAGCCCCCGTCAGTGAAGATGCCGCTGTGGGGGCAAGCAACCGGACGGCTAGGGCGCGCTCCTCCACGGTTGTGAATCCGTGAGACTTGGGCCATCATTCAGGATCCCTGCTCGACAACAGACACTGGATCTTAACCCCCCCAGGCCTGTCAGCGCCACTACTTAGTAGATATTTAGTGGAAACAGCGTCAGCGAAGCCTTATTTCACACCATCAGCAGCATAAGCCCCGTTAGGGTATAGAGATAGGGAACTCCTGCCAAAACAGCGCAAACAAAAACCCCCAGAAAACCTGGGGGAGGAGTGGTGTGTTGAGGTGATGAATACTCGCATGATATCCCCCCAATTCAGCGAGTAGGCCAACTCGGCGAGAGATCTCTGCGTTTTTTTGCAGAAATCATTGCAGATGCTGGAAAGCATCAGACACTAGAAGCCAGCGCACCAGAACAGAGCTTATTTTCATCTTGATCAGGTATAGTGCTTAGTTTTGGAAAAATATCTAATTAAGCACTAGGGGTAGAGAGGTCTGATAATGATTTTTTTAGGTGCCCGCCGCTGACACTAGGGGTTGTGTCAAGCCCAAATGAGCATAGAGGCGAGAAAAGTCAAAATTTGCTGACATTAGCTCCTGGATGCAGCGGACTTTCACCTCCTCATGGAGGCGAATTTGGCCAAAAACCCGTTCGATGCGGTTAATGGTGGTGAAAGTGTCCAGATCCACCGAGAGGATCGGCACTTCCAGCTCTTCTGCTCGAGATTGAATGCGGGGATCCAGAGGCAGCTTGCCGGTCAAGATCAGGCAGAGGGTGGAAGTTTCCAGGGCGGCCAGTTGAATATCGGTGCGGTCTCCGCCGGTGATCACCGCCTTGTGCTCCAGCTTGCGGAAGTACTTCAAGGCCGAGTTGACGTTCATCGCCCCCACGGCGATGTTTTCTACCATCAAATCCAGGCGATCTGGGCAGCAGAGCACCTCGGCCTCCAGTTGCCGCGCCAGCTCGCCGACGCTGATGCTGCGCAAAATGCGGTGGGAGGGCAAAATGCCCAAAACCGGGATCCCTTTCGCCTCCAGGAAGGGTCGAACGGTGGTCTTGGTGGGCTCCATCTGGTCGGGCGGCACATCGTTGAGCAGCACGCCGGCCAAATGGGATCCCAGTTGGCGGTGGGCAAAGAGAAGAGAATCGACCGCCAAAGGGGAGTGGTAGCGGTTGATCAGCAGTACCTGAGCATCCAGGGCTTGGGCCATTTTGGCCAAGGAGAGGCCAAACAACTCTCCCTCGTAGAGATCGGCGGGGCCCTCTAGCAGGATCAAATCCGCAGCGGATCCCTCGGCAAACTCCAGCAGAGGGGCAACGGAGCAGGCGGGGGCCAGCTTCTCCAGCGACTGCTGGATGTGAGCCAGCAACGCCTCTTCGTTGAGCTGGAGAAGCATGGGAGGCATCTGAGTCAGCCGCAGCGTCTCCGCTACAAAGCGCATATCCGGATCCATCCCTTCCGGGGAGCCATCCTCTCTAGCCCACGATCCAATCGGCTTGCTGTAGGTAACTTGCACCCCCTGCCGCTGCAAATGCTTGGCCAAACCCAAGATGGCTGCCGACTTGCCGCTGAAGGGCTCAGTAGAACCGATGAGAAGGAACTTGGACACGGATGGCTCCTGGCAACGCGAGAGACAGAGAACTCCGATACCCAGTCTAACGAAGACTGCCTTAGCTAACCGATTAAGATCGACTCTTCAGGGTAGGTCACCAACGGGCGGGGCTGCTGTTGGGCCAAAGCCAAGACGATGGTCAGTGCCCCCAAGCGGCCCCAGAACATCACCAAAACGATGATCAGTTGGCCAAACAAGTTCAGCTCCCCGGTAAACCCCGTCGAGAGACCGCAGGTGGCAAAAGCGGAGATCACTTCAAACAACACCGGATCCAGCCTGCTGTTGCCGTGGGAAATCAAGATCAGCCAGGCCGCCAACAGCACCACAAACAGAGAAACCGTCAGCACCGCCGCCGCCTTGCGCACCATCGAGGGATCCAAACTGCGCCCGGCAATCTGGGCGCTGGGCAGGCCGCGGGCATAGCCCCACAGGGCCAGCACCAACACCGCCAAGGTTCCGGTGGTGATGCCACCCCCCATAGAAGCCGGAGCTGCCCCGATAAACATGAGAGCCATCAGCAACAACCGACTTGCCGGGGTCAAATCCTCAATGGGGATCCCGGCGAACCCGGCGGTACGAGCCGAAACCGATTGAAAAAACGTCAGGCCCAAGCGGCGGGGCCAGTTCAGCTCCCGCAGGGATCCCTCGGGCAAACTCTCGGCCAAGAACATCCCCAAGCCGCCTGTGCAGAGCAAGGCCACTACCACAACCAGAGTGATGCGGGTGTGCAGAGAGGGACGGTGGCCCCGCGGCCAAGTTAACAAATCCGACAAAACCGGGATGCCCAAGCCGCCGATAAAAATCAGAGCGCCCAAGATCGCCAGCGACAGGCCATCCGTAGGGATCCCCTCCTGCCCAAATAGGTCGAACCCCGCATTACAGAAAGCTGACACGGCGTGAAAAATGGCCAGAAAAACCGCCCGACCTGGCCCGTAGAGATCCCGCCAATGCACCCAGAGCAGCAGGGCCCCTCCCAGCTCGATCAGGGTGACCCCGATCAACACCCGCCGCGTCAATTCCAGAATGGCCCCCGGATCGATCAGGCCCAGCGAATTGCACAGCGCCAAGCGGTTGAGCAGGGAGATGCGCCGCCCGATCAGTTGGAACACCACCACCGCCAAAACCATGAAGCCCACCCCGCCAATTTGGATCAACAGCAGCAAGACGATCTGGCCAAGCAGAGTGAGATCCTCCGCCGCCACAATCGTCGAGAGCCCCGTTACGCTCAGGGCGGACATGGCCGTGAATAGCGCCTCATTCCAGCTCAAGGGATCTCCGCGCCCGATCCCCGGCAGCATCAGCAGCAAAGTTCCCACCACCGCCAGCAGGCCCAACCCTGCGACCAGGCGCAGAGGCGGCGGCAGCGGGCGACGCCTGTCCCCAAAAACGAGCCGATGCAAGCGGTTGGCCGGGATCCAAGAGGACTGAGGCAGCATCAGGCGAGGGCTTCCCGCAGCTCGGGCAGACCCCCAGCCCCCAGCCCCCTCGGGTTGCGACGGCGGGACACAACCCTCTCTCATCGGATCCCCCCTTACATCTCGTTCAGCCGCGAGATATTGGTATTGGCCCCCAGCACCACCAGCAGATCTCCCTTCTCCAACAGGTAGTCTGCTGGCGGTGAGACCACCAACGATTGTTTTCGCTTCACCACCAAGACCGTGATGCCAAAGCGGCGACGCAAGTCTGACTCCGCCAGCGTATGGCCCACCAACGCCTCCGGCACCTCCAGCTCGGTAATGCCGTAGCCCGGCTCCAGCTCCAATTGATCCAGGATCCCTGGTGCCGTCAACACCTGAGCCAGACGCCGGCCCGCCTCCTGCTCCGGCAACACCACCCGATCGGCGCCCACCCGCAAGAGAATCGAGCGCTGCCGCTCCGTCGAAGCCTTGCAAACCACGTTGCGCACCCCTAAGCTCTTGAGGGCCACCGTCGTCAGCAAATTGCTCTCGAAATCGCTGCCGATGGCCACCACCACCGTGTCGAAGGAGAGAATATCCACCGCTCGCAGCGCATCCTCATCGCTGGAATCCAGCGCCACCACCTGCGTCAGTTGATCCGCCAGACGCTGCACGATCTCCCGGCTGCGGTCGATCCCCAAAACATTGTGCCCCCGCTCCATCAGCGTGAGGGCCAAACTCGTGCCGAAGCGTCCCAGACCGATCACCGCATACTCGCGATCCGCTCGCCCCATGCGCCCCCTTGCCCTTTACTTCAAAACCAAACACCAATCATAGGCTGACGCAGCAGGGATCGGGCAGGGCTGAGATCCTAGGCAGACTCAGGCTTGGGCAGGGTGGAAGGGTGAGGGATCAGCTCGTGCGTGGAACGGCGCTCCACCATCTCGGCGGTGATGCGGATGTACTTTAGGTCACGGCGGGAGGGCGCCTCGTACATTACATCCAGCATTAGCTCCTCCACAATGGCCCGCAACGCCCGCGCCCCCGTTTTGCGACGGTAGGCTTCCTTGGCAATGGCAGAAATGGCAGCCGGCTCGAACTCCAGCTCCACCCCGTCCATGCGCAACAGCTTTTGCGCCTGTTTGAGAATGGCATTCTTAGGCTGCGTCAAGATGGCCTCCAGCGCCTTCTCATCCAGCGGATCCAAAGTGGCCACCACCGGAATTCGTCCCGTGAATTCGGGGATCATGCCGTACTTGATCAAATCCTCCGGCTCCAAAGCCTTGAGGGCGTTGGCCATGCGCTGCTCACGGGTAACTGCTAGCTGCTCCCCTGGCTTGATAAAGCCCATCGACTTTTTGCCGATGCGCTGCTCGATTACCTTCTCTAGGCCGACAAAAGCGCCCCCGCAGATAAAGAGGATATTCGAAGTATCGATTTGAATGCAGTCTTGGTAGGGGTGCTTGCGTCCGCCTTGGGGGGGCACGTTGGCGATGGTGCCTTCCAGCATCTTCAGCAAAGCCTGCTGCACCCCTTCGCCGGAAACGTCGCGGGTAATGGAGGGGTTTTCGCTCTTGCGGGCAATTTTGTCGATTTCGTCGATGTAGATGATGCCGCGCTGGGCTGCTTCCACATCCATGTCCGCCACCTGCAGCAGGCGCAACAGGATGTTTTCCACATCTTCGCCGACGTAGCCGGCTTCGGTGAGGGTGGTGGCATCGGCAACAGCAAAGGGCACATCCAACATGCGGGCCAGGGTTTCGGCCAGCAGGGTTTTGCCGGAGCCGGTGGGGCCGATGATCAAGATGTTGGACTTTTGCAGCTCCACCTCATCCAGCTCCGCAGCTCCGAGGCTGCTGGGGTTGGCCTTGGCCGCTAGGCGCTTGTAGTGGTTGTACACCGCCACCGACAAGACCTTCTTGGCCTTCTCTTGGCCGATCACATATTGGTCAAGATAACGCATGATCTCGCGCGGCTTAGGCAACTGCGCCAGAGAAGGCAGGCTGCGAAAAGATTTCTTGGTGGTTTCGCGACGACTGGGGGCAGGGGCAGTGGCAGCAGTAGCAGGAGGGTTGCCGTCGTAGAGCTCCTCATCCAAAATTTCGTTGCAGAGCTCCACACACTCGTCACAAATGTAGACCCCCGGCCCTGCAATCAACTTGCGCACTTGATCCTGGGACTTATTGCAGAAGGAGCACCTTAAGTGGGAGTCATATTTGGCCATGGGATCCTCGTTGCTGCTTGTTCTTGGCTATCCTATCCGGCAAAAGCCAGAGGAAGACTGGACATTCAAACAAATCAAAGCGTGGGGCAAATCGGCTATGAGAGTGTAGGAATGCCGAGGCGGGTGGAACTCACTGGTCTATCAGTCTAGCATCTCCGCTGGGCTTGTTCCCAGGCGAAGTGCTCAGAGATTCTTGTGAGATAACTGTGACCCCCCTAGACAGGTCTACAGAAAAACCGCCCGACTGAACGCCGAGCGGCAGATGGTGTGAGGAGTGAACGGAAACATGCGTCTCCGCTGATCCCATCATAGTAGAACTTACCCGGCCCTGGCAAAGATGGCTATCGAAGGCCAAGGGATCTTTCAGTTAAGTTGGATGCTTTCGGGGGGGTGTGACGGCCTTTGTTGGCAACCAAAAAGGGGAAGGAACTGTCCGTGTTTCGTTCGCTTCCCCCCTATTGGCGTCCACTCCTCACTAGAGTTGAATCATAAATCATCCCTGCCGTTAGAACAACCCACTTTCCCCAAGTTTTCTGGGGATCTACCCCTGTCAAGGCTGCGGATCACCGGATTCCAGGGCCAACAGCTCCGCTTCGCTCAGCAGGGGGATCCCCAATTCTTGCGCCTGCTTGAGCTTGGAGCCGGGATCCGACCCCACCACCACATAGTCGGTTTGGCGGCTGACGCTGGCGGTCACTTTGCCGCCGCGGCTCTCAATCCAAGCCTTGGCCTGCTGGCGGGAGAGGGTGGGCAAGGTGCCAGTGATTACAAACTTCTTCCCGGCCAGCACCTGGGAAACAGCAGGGGCCTTCTGCTGGGGCAGGGCAGGGATCCCCAGCTCCCCCAGCTCCTGCAACAACTTCTGGTGGGCGGGATCGGCAAACCAGGCCACCACCGCCTCGGCAATTTCCGCCCCTATCCCGTAGATCTGGGCGATGTCTTCAGCCCTGGCCTGGGCTAAGAGTTCTGGGGCGGGGAAATGCTGGGCCAAAGTCTGGGCGGTCACCACCCCCACATGGGGGATCCCCAAGCCGTAGAGCACCCGCTCCCAGGGCTGTTGGCGGGAGCGCTGAATGGCCTGCACCAGCTTCTGGCTGGAACGGGATCCCATCCCTGCCAAACTCTCCAACTGTTCCGGGGCGAGGCGGTAGAGGTCGGCCACGGTGCGCACCCCCAGCTTTTCCACCAACTGGGCTACCCGCTTTTCCCCTAAGCCCTCGATATCCAAAGCGTCGCGGCTGGCCCAGTGCTGCAGTTCCCCCCTGATCTTGGCCGGGCAGTCTGGGTTGGGGCAGCGGGTTATCGCCTCGCCGGCAGGGCGAACCAGGGGGGTGTGGCATTCGGGGCAGTGGCTGGGCAGGCGGTAGGGAACAGCGTCGGGGGGGCGCAACTCTTTGAGGATCCCCACCACCTCGGGGATGATCTCCCCGGCTTTGCGCACGATGGCCGTGTCGCCGATGTGCACATCCAGCTCCTCGAGGCGATCGGCATTGTGCAGGCTGGCGCGGCTGACGGTGGTGCCGGCCAGAAGCACGGGCTCCAGCTCTGCCACCGGGGTGACGGCGCCGGTACGTCCTACGCTGGCAAAGATGGCGCGGATGCGGGTGGGAACTTCTTGGGCAGGGTATTTGAGGGCAATGGCCCAGCGGGGAAATTTTTGTGTAAAGCCGGCCTCCTCTTGCAGCCGCAAGGAGTTGAGCTTCACCACCACGCCGTCGCAGGCGTAGGGGAGCTGGGCACCCCGCCACCGCTCGTAAAATTGGATCACCTCCTGCAAGCCCCGGCACACCTGGGAGAGGGGGTTGACCGGAAATCCCAGTTCCTTGAGCTGCTGCAGACACTGCCACTGGGTTTGGGGGGGATCCCCGCTCGGCCAGCCTTCTGGCCAGTGGAGGGCATAGGCAAAAAAGCTGAGCTTGCGGGCGGCGACAACGCGGCTATCCAACTGGCGCAGGGTGCCGGCGGCGCAGTTGCGCGGGTTGGCAAAGGGGGGATCCCCAGCGGAGCGGCGCTCTTGGTTGATGCGCTCGAACTCAGCCAGGGCCAGATAGACTTCCCCCCGCACCTCCAAAACGGGAGGCGGATCTGCCGTCGCCAGCCGCAGGGGAATGGAACGAATGGCGCGCACGTTGGGGGTGATGTCCTCTCCGGCCTGACCGTCCCCCCGGGTAGCGCCCCGCTCCAAAAGACCATCGAGGTAGGTCAGGGCCAAGGCGGCGCCATCGATCTTCAGCTCACAGACGTATTCCAGCTCCTCCTCTGTCTCGCTGTCGCGGCCCAAAACTCGCAGCAGGCGCTCTTGCCACTCCTCTAGCTCTTCTGGGTTGAAAGCATTTTCCAAGCTGTGGAGGGGGATGCGGTGGAAGACAGTAGGAAAATGCTCTGCAGGTTTTTCTCCCACCCGCTGGGTAGGGCTGTCGGGGGTGACCAGTTCGGGGTAAGCCCGCTCCAGCTCTTGCAGCTCCCGGTAGAGGCGGTCGTAAACGCTGTCTTCCAGGATGGGGGCATCGTGGACGTAGTAGGCGATGCTGGCCTTCTGCAGCAGGGCGCGCAGCTCGCGGGCGCGCTCTTCCAGTCTGGGATCCATACCGTTTGGGTGAGCAAGATCTACCCCCAGGTTAGGGCTCCTGGGGAGCAAATAAGTAGGAGCCGATATTCTCCAAGCTGGGAGGATGCACGAAGGGGATGATCAAGATGGCCTGTTGGGAGAATCGCCGGGGGAGCTGGGCCAGAAGGGCTTGGTGGCGGCGGCGGAGGGCCTCTCCCAAGGGGGTGGAGTCCTCTAGCCAAACCCGATTGAGAACGGCGTAGGGATGGGGGATCCCCAGGGCATCCAACTCCGCCAAAAGACGCTCGGTTTCGGCCAGAACTGCCTGTTCGGGGTTGAAGACGGGGACAAAGCTAACAAACTGGGGATCCCGCAGCCGCCGCTGGAGCTGGCGCACCTGGGCCAAGAGATCCCGCAGCCGCTGCGCCCATTCCGGCCGGCCCACCACGTCGCGGTACTTTAGCCACAGCTTCAGGGCCAAGCTCACCCAGCCTTCTAGGGCCTGCGGCATCTGCAAAAAGCGCAGGAGATGGCCGGTGGGGGCGGTATCCACCACCACCAGGTTGAACTGGCCGCTGGCTTCTTGTTCCAGCACCGTCAGCAGGGCCATCACCTCGTCCAGACCGGGAGGGGGCATCTGCAAAAGCTGCCGCCAAGCCTGGGGGTCGTACTGGATCTCCACCCCTGCCGTCCCCTCGCCTGCCAAAATGGCCGCCACCTCCTCCAGGTAGTCTTGGCGGAAGCGCTCCAGCACTGCCGCCGCCTCGATCTCCTGGCCCAGCAGGTTGGGCAAGAGCGGCAGCGGCTCCTGACCCAGCTTCGTCTGAAACAGATCCCCCAGCGAGTGGGCCGGGTCGATGGAGACCAGTAAGAGCCGCTGGTCGGGATGGCGCTGGGCCAAGTTCCAGGCTAGGGCCCCGGCCACCGTGGTCTTGCCCACCCCGCCCTTGCCCCCCACCAGCACAAGGCGGATCCCTTGGGCCAAAAAATCTGGAAGGCCCAAAGCCTGGCTCTGCCCAGAAGCAATCCCAAGGACTTCGTCCCGCTGCGGCGAAGGGGAGAGTTCCCCCGGGGCGGGGATCTCTTCCAACTGCGGCAGCACCTCTGGCAAGGGGCGAAGCTGTTGCACCAGCCTGTCCAGGGCCGTCGGCCCAATCGGCTCCTCCAGTTGATAGGGACAAACCCAGATGGGATAGCCAGGCAGCTCCTCTTGGAGTGTTTTTAGCCAGCGCCACTGCTCCTGCTGGCGGGCCAGGTAGAGAGGCGAGGGGCGGTTGGGGGTTGCTTCCGCTTTTTCCCCTGCGGCCGCCACCGTCCCTAGCAGCACCTGGTTGACCAGAAGACCCCCCACAGGCACACGGCGGCTTTGCAGTTGTTGACAGAAGCGGCGGGTCTCCGCCACGCTCAACGGCTCCGGGATCAGCACCAGCCAAGCAGAGGTGCTCTCCGGGTCGGTCAGCCTGGCTTTGCCTCCCTCCAGCTCTCCCTGTAACCGCGCCAAAAAGGCATCCGCCTCATCCGGTCGATAGGTGCCTATCAAGGCTTGGGCGATTTCCCGATGCTTAGCCTGAAAAGTGGCAAACACCGCCAGCAGATTATCCAAAAAGTCGGGCAACTCCAACAGCCGCAGGGTGTGGCCGGTGGGGGCCGTGTCCAGGATGACTGTGTCCACCTCTTGGCCTGCCAGCAGGCGGTTGACCTCGAGGATGGCCATCAGCTCGTCCACCCCCGGCCAGTCCAGATCCCAAAGGGGCAACAGATCCTCTCGCCCCAGCCAGCTGCCCCGCTCGGCAATGAGCTCCAGAGCAGGGCCGTAGGTCTGCTTGAAAGACTGCAGCAGCACCTCGGCCTGGAGAGCCCGCACCTGCAAGTTGGGCCGTTCGTGCAAGCGGTGCGGAGCACTTTCCGGCAGGGGTTGGGGGGTGTCGGCCACCGGGATCCCCAGCACATCCCCCAGGGAGTGGGCCGGATCGGTGGACAGCAACAGCAGACGGCGCTCTGGTTGCCTCTGGGCTAGGTGACGGGCCAGGGCACAGGCCAGGGTGGTCTTGCCCACGCCCCCCTTGCCGCTCAACAGCAGCAAGCGGCAGGAAGCCGATCGCGTCAGCGGGACGTAGTCCACGAGCCGGTCAAAGGGGGAGTTGTCGAGCTGAGCGGGCTGCAAAGGGATCCCTCGCGCGCAGGTCACCCCTATTCTGGCCTGGATCTCCCTTGGGGATACCCCAGCCCGCCGAGGTGGGCTCTCGCCAACTCCAGTCGGCGGCGTCCTCTGTCCCAGGCCAGCAGCGCGTGGATCCCAAGCCAAAAGCCCGTCCACAGCCAGTTGTGCAACCAGATCTTGCCCAAGATGGGCAGGGTCAAGCCCTCTGTTCCGCCCAGCACCAGGCCGGCTGCCAAGATTAGCCCTTCAAAAGCAAGGAACCCTAGGATCAGCATGACCAGGATCCAAAGGTAATTGCGCAGCCATTGCCGAGGTTGGACAGGGTGGGGCTGGAAAAAGAGCGGGCGATAGCTGGCCAGCCACGCCACCCCCACCGTGCCGATCCCCAAGACCAACCCCCAAGCCAAAGAATCAGGGGTACGGGGATAGTTGTGCCAGGTGTAGCCAAAGATTTGGTTGGCCAGCCAAATCATCGAAGCGCTGACGATTGCCCTTTGGCGAGTTAACGTGGTGCCCGTGACGATGCCAACAGTTACAAAAGGCAGTGTACAGGTATAGGCAATGTTGCTAAGGCAGCCGATGGTGGTCAATAGGCTGGGCCAAAATCGACCTTGGGCTAGATCGCGGGTGGCTTGGATCCAAATGACCTCCGGGATCCCGCGGCGGGTTTTGGGGATGGACTGGACAAGAGCTTGTAGGCTGACCATAGGCTAATCCCCAGGAAAAAGGTGAGCTTTTAAGGGACACTTGTTCAGCAGGTGCTCCTGGACAATTTGCCGCGCTACTGGGGGTGTGACTTGCTTGTACCAGGTGCGGTCACCAGAGTAGAAAACCACCGGCCCTTGTTGGCAGACTTCTAGGCATCCTGAGGTGATAACCGGAACATCCAGATTGGCCTCGCGCAGGGCCGATTGCAAAGCTTCCACCACCGGCTGATAGTGGCGAGAAGGATAGCAGCGGCTGGAACGGCAAACCGCCAAATAGGGCCGCTGGAGAGGGTTATCTGCGTAAGGGATCCGCTCTTTTCCCTCGACGTAAATGGCTCGCAGGCGTTCATAAAGGGAAAGCTGCTGATAGTCGGCTTTGCCTTCGGGCAGGTAGTCTTCTCCTGGCCCCAAAAAGGGACTGGGCAAAAAGATCTGCAGCAGCGATTCCTCTGCCCCGTTCCAAAACTGGATCCCCCATTGGCGAGGCTGGCCCTGCGGATTGAGGCGGCGATAGAGGGCGGCGCGGCCGACCAATCTTTTGCGGCGCAGCTCAGGAGGAGTTCTGCGGTAGGGGCCGCCCTGGTGTTCCTCCAAACACAGATGCAAATGCCAAGTTTCCGTGGCCACGGTCAAGTAGCCGTCGTAGAGCACACAGAGAGTAGGGGGATCCTTGAAGGCCGCTTCCAGGACGCCACCCTCCACCACCTGGCCCACTTGGATCTCGGCCCAGCGCTCCTGAAAGAGCTCATAGAGCAGCGGCCCAAGACAGTCGATGTGAGCCGGGATCCCTTCGTAAACGGTTGTCCAGCCGGTGGGGGAAACCTCTTGCCAAGTTTGGTTTAGGGGTGGGACCCAGGGATTGAAAACAGCCATAGGTTGCTCCTATTGGATTGGCGGAATGCGGGCAATCACCCCCTTTTTGATGGGGCGCTCTGCCCAGGGCAGGATCCCATCGGGCTTTGTCAAATACAGCTCCGCCGTTTGCAAGATTGGCTCCACGTCTTTTGGATCGAGATCGCCAAAGACATAGGTCATCTTTCGGGGGGCTGCCAGCGCAACCACACAAGCGTGGCTGCAGCCGCTCATACAGGCAACTGGCTTCAGTTGCAGTTGGGGATTGAGCCTTTGGGATTGCAAGGCAGCTAGGAGCATTTCTCCCTTGCTGATCCCTTCTTTTTGGCCGTTGACCCAGCGAGATCCACAGGTGGTGCAAACCCAAAGGCAATGTTTAGACTCAGCTTGAGCCAAAGTTGTCGATGGAGAAATAGAGGGAAAGTTGGTCGCGCTCACCATAGAGTTGTATCCAAACTCCACTGTAAAGCAGACAATTCCACCAGGACAGCTTGTTCTAGATAGTTGGCCAAAAATAGCCCGAGAGGATGCTAAAATTGCCCCCGCAAGTTCATCCTCAGCGTGCGGCCAACGCCGGGATAGCCGGGGAAAACTTCATACTGCTCATCCAGCAGGTTGTCGATCCCCAACTCTAGGCTCAGGGCCTCAGTCAACGGGATCCCTCCCCGCAAAGCCACGGTGGTATAGCCTGGCAGGGATTCCGTATTGGAGTTGTTGGTAAAAAAGCTCCCAATGTGATGGACCAAGATCGAGCCGTACCCGCCCTGCTCATAGCGATAGGTTAGGCCTAGGTTGAAGCTATCGGCTCCCACAAAGGCTAGCTGTTTGCCAACTGTGGCCGGGTTAAGTGCAGCGCGGATGATGGGATCATTGAGGGTGTAGTTGGCAAAAAGCGTCCAGTTTTCCCCCAAACGCAAATCCAAAGCCGCTTCCAGGCCGGTGTATTCGACCAGCCCAATATTCTCATAGGTTCCCTGGCGCGGCCCCAGGCTGACAAAGGTGATGCCATCGCGGATGCGGTTGTGGGCAAACGTTAGCCGCAGCAGGCCAAAATCTCCCAGGCTCTGATCCAAGCCAACGTCAAAGCTCTCCCCTCGCTCTGGGCGGAGATTGGGGTTGCCATCCACTTCAAAAAAGCCTCGCAGCCGAAAGAATAATTCCGAGATCAAGGGGGTGCGAAAGCTGCTGGCGTAGTTGGCTCTCAAGGTGGTGCCTTCCGCCACTGTCCAGCGGATCCCCACAGCCGGCGAGGTGGCCGAGCTATTGGCCAAACTGCTGAAGTCCTGGCGCATGCCCAGATCAAGGTGGAAGTTGGGATCCGGGCTGTAATCCAGGCGGGCAAACAGGGCGCCCTGGTTAACCGTATCGTCGTAGTTGATATTGGCAGAACCGTTGGCAAAGGAAAAAGTTGTATTGCGAGCTGAGATGGAGCGATAATCTACCCCCAAAGCTCCCTCTAGGTTTTCGCCGGCTTGCCAAGCATACTGCAGCTGGGATCCCCAGCCATTGCGCAGGATGACGTCGCGGGATCCCTGGCTTTGCGGAGCACTGAAACGGTAGTTGAGATCGTCAAAAAAGACTCTTGCCTGCAGGGATCCTGTTGCCTGAGTCCACAGCCAACTGAGATCCAGCAGCAGATCGTTGGTGTTTTGCTCTGCATCGGGAGAGGGAAATTCCACACTGCCGGGCACACGAAAGGCTTTATTGAGGTAGAGGGCGTTGGCTGTTAGGACTTGGTCTTTGGCCAGTTGCCAGGTAAGCTTGGCCTGCAAGTTGTGGTACTCCACCGCCGAGTTTTCCCGCTTGCCTGACTTGCCCAGCCGCTCAATTGCAAAGGGAAAGTCGTTGTTACTTTTCAGACGGCGATAGCTGAGCACCCAGCCCAGATCCTGGGCTTGGCCCCGACTTTGGATCCCTTGCTCATTGAGGCCGTAGCTGCCGACCGCCGCTTCCAGCACCGTCTCCGTTTCTGGCTGTGGCTCCACCGTAACGATGTTGATCACGCCGCCAACAGCATCCGAGCCATACAGAGTAGAGCCGCCGCCGGGAGAGACTTCAATTCGCTCGACAATATCTGTGGTGAGTTGAGAGAGGTCAACCCCCCCAAAGAAGCCCAGATCGTTGAGGGGGCGGCCGTCCAAGAGCACCAACACCTGCGCCGTTCGCGCCCCTCGCATGAATTGAGAGCTAAGAGCTCCCAACTGAGTTCCCGCTGTGCCATCGCTGAGGATCCCAGGCAGATAGCGCAGGGCTTCTTGCACCGTCCTTGCCCCTTGCTCGCGCATCTGCTGGCGGGTGATGACATAGACTGGGCGCGAAGAGTCCCGCAGCAAGCCAGGGCGGCGAAACGGTGTGGTGACGGGTTGATTGAAAATCTCGGCACTAAGACTGGTGTCCAAGACCGCTTGCGCCCAGGCTGGGATCCCCAAACTCCAGCTCCCCAGCCCAAGGCTGAGACATACAACAATTACTTTCATCCGCTTTCTCCTGCTTCCGTGCGACGCGGAAGAGCTAAGCTGTGAGCCAAAGCCGCAGGCGGGCATCCTGACTGAGGGCCTTAGCCCATCACAGTTGCGGCACAGCGCCGGATTTGCACCGGACTTTCCCCATTGCTTGCCCTGGCTGATCCCCAGAGCAACCCGACGGCACGGCTTTCTCCGCAGTCCTTTTGGAAAAAGCCGTGCTAGGCATCATACATTCCCTGCTGGGGAGTTCCTATCCTGCCGGGGGGGATCCCTGGGCAGTAATATCAACGGAAGATCATCTCCGCCACTGCGTCAAAGCCGGCGTCCAACAGGCGATCCAGGACTGACTGGGCCTGGCTGCGGCTGTCGTAGAGGCCGGCCTGCAGCATCGTCCTGCCGTTGAACACGGTCTCCACCGCTTCGGGGACGAGCTGCCGCAGCCGCTGCAAGTCGTCGCTGCCCTTGGGGGTCACCAAGACGCGAAACTGGGTTGCCGCTCGCGTCAGCGGGACGGAGTCCTTGTCGGCAGCCTGAGCAGGAGGAGCTGGGGCCGAGCTTGAGGGTGCAGAGGAGGAGGTAGGAGGGTTTTCTCTGGCTTGGCGGCGGGCCGGCGGCGGCAGCAGGGTGGTGATGTCGGTAAGGGGAGCTGCAGAGGCCTGGCGGACAGGGGCGGCAGGAGCCGGCTCAACCGGCTGGGCAGGCGTGGTAGAGCCATCGGGGGTGAAGGGGACGGCAACAAACTCCTGGGGTTGCGTGCTTGACGGCTGGCTGGGGCCGCTGGGCAAAACACGCCCCCCCGAGCCCGCTGCAGGAGGGGGAAGGGGGGCCGTCGATTGCGGCACCGCCACCACCGGTAGGTTTGTGGAAGTTTCGGCTGGCTTGGCCGCCGCCGGCTGGGGATCCCGGCTGGGAGCCGGGGGAGCGCTGGGCAGCGTCAAGCCACCGGCAACAATGGGTGGTGGGGCGCTGCTGGGCAGAGCAGCAACCGTGGTTTGGCCCGCTAGATCCAGCTCCCCTTTGGTTTTGCCCGCCAGTTGGTTGCCGTTGGCGTTGAGGCGCAGGCCGCGGGTGGCGTTGTGGATGTCGTACTGGCCGTTGCCCTCAAAAATGTTGTTGCCGGGATCCGAGGCCGTGCCCAGATCGGGCTGGGCGTTGGTGATAGCTGTCAGGCCAGTCTCCAGGTTGCGGGCAATGAGATTGTTGCGCAAGATGGGCCGGGCGCTGCCGCCAACCACAATGCCGGTGCGGTTTTGCAGGATGCGGTTGTTGCGCACCATCGGCGCCGAGCGCTGGTCGATGGTGAGGCCAAAGCCGGTCTCTTGGAAGAGGTTGTTGACAATGGTGGGCTGGGAAGTACCCAAGACGGAGATGCCGTTGGCCCCATTTTTGTAGAAGCGGTTGCCCTCTATCCAGGGGTTGGAAGCGCCAGCAATGAAAATGCCGTCGTGGATGCTGCCCACAAAGCTGTTGTTGAGAATGCGGGGGGAAGCCGATTCTATCCAGAGGGCATAGCCGCGCCGCCCCTGGTTGCGCAGGGTAACTCCGCGCACCTCTGAGCCGGTCTCGGCCAGCAGAGCAACATTTTGCCGGGCCAGGGTTGGGCTCATGTAGGTGCCGCCGCCATCGATCAGGTAGCCCTCCCCTAGGTTGGACTCGTCCCCGCGCAAGATAAGGCCAGCCTTGAGGCGGATGGGGAAGACTTCGCCGCTTTCTGCGCTGTAGATCCCTGGCAGAAGCTGGATAATGCTGCCCGCTGGCGCCCGTCCAATGGCATGGGTGATGGTCTTGAAGGGGTTGTTGCGGGATCCATCCCCTTGGGTATCGCTGCCGTTGGCGGCATCGACAAAAATGGCCGGGCGGTCGTCCGGCAGCGGTGGCGCCTGGGGCAGGGCCTGCTTCTCCAAAAGGCCGGTGTCCAGGGAAGTTTGCGCCCAACTGGGATCCCTTCCTGCCGCCAGCAGTAGGCTGGTGCTCAACAGCAGAGAGGCGGCCAGTCGTGCCAGGGTTGCGGAGCCGTGACGCTGCAACCACAAGTCAGGCAGGACTGCTGTAAATTGGTGTTCGCCGGATTTCTGCAGACGGATAAACGATAAGGAAGCGATCATAGGAGTCATCCTCACACCAGGCTGGGCCAGAGAAGGAAGGAGGGTCGAGGCTATCCTACCAAACCCAAGAGGCGGGATCCTGCCCTCTTCCCCAACTCCAAATACGGACTGACGCAGGCTTTTTTTTGTAGATCCAACGCTACCCCTAGAGTATACCCTTGCCATGACCGAAGAAGCCCTTGCCCGCGAAGGCTCCTCCCAAGAGTTGCCGCTGGCTTCCCTCTCGTCTGGGCGCCCCCTGCTTAATCTGCTGCTGTTGGGGATCCCGGCGGGGCTGCTGGCGCTGGCGGGGTTGACAGGGCAGCCAGTTTTGGGCTGGGGGGCGGTGCTGGCTTGGCTGGGCTTGGCCGGCTGGTGGGGGCAGCCGCTCTGGGTGCAGATTGGGCGCGATCTCTGGCAGTGGCTAACCACGTGGCCCAGCCTGGGATGGGCGGCAGCAGCCCTCGGCTTGGCCGTGGCAGGAGCAGTGGTCTGGAGTGGGGTTCTCTCAACCCTGCGATCCCTAAGCTGGGAGGCGATTGGGGCTTTGGGGGAGGTGTTTGGCGCTACCGGGCAGATCTTCATCGCTCTCCTGGCCGCCTATATTGCCTGGCGGCAGTACGTTATCTCCCGCGACCTCACCATCCAGCAGAACACCATTACTCAGCAGCAGACCATCGACGCCTACTTCGAGGGCATCTCCAACCTGGTTCTCTCCCCTGATGGGCAGTTGGACGACTGGCCCCTGGAGCGGGCCATCGCTGCCGGGCGCACGGCGGCGCTCCTCAACGGCGTGGATCGCTTCGGCAAAGCCAAGATTCTGCGCTTCCTCTCCACCGCCAATTTGCTCAGCCCCCTGCGCCGCGACGAACACCTGGGCCGGCCCATTTTGGACGGCAAAGGCGGCTACCAGCGGGATCGCCTCAACGGGATCCGCGTGGTTAACCTGGGCACCATGCTGGAAGGGGCCGACCTGCATGGCACCCTGTTGCGGGGGGTGGATTTCAGCGAGGCCAGCCTGGAAGGAGCCAACCTGCAGGATTGCGACCTCAGCCACACCAACCTCTGCGGGGCCAATCTGCGCAATGCCGACCTGCGCGGGGCCGATCTCTACCGCGCTTTGCTGTTTGTGGGATCCCTGCAGACCGCTTCCCCGGCCCAGCCAGGACAAAAGCCCGATTTCAAAACGGGAGCCTATGCCGGCGCCATCGTGGCCGGCGCGGACTTCCGCCGGGTGCGTCGCCTTTCCCCCGAACAAAGAGCCTACCTGGCCACCTGGGGGGCCAAACTGGATCCCGACCCTTCGCCCCCCAATTCCCGCTTGGATCCCGGCGGCAGCAGCGAGCCCTTACCCCCTCCCGCCGAACCGCCAGCCTCCCTACGGCCCTGATCCAGAGCCAATGACCAGCTCCCCTCTCCCAGAGGGAGAGGGGCCGGGGGTGAGGGAATGCTCCCTCTGGGAGAGGGGCCGGGGGTGAGGGAATGCCGGAGAACCGTTCACGCTAGCTTGAAATAGCCCTAATCCCTCAACTTTTGCCCATGGCCCGCTTGTTCACCAAGTTCTGGCTGCTGGAGCGCTACCTCTTTGGACAGATGCTCACCCCCCTTTTGGCCGGTATAGCTGGGGGAACCCTGCTGCTTTTGGCGGGCCGGCTCTTTACCCTGGCCGAGCGGCTGGTCGAGGGATCCGTACCGCCCCTGACGGTGTTGCGGCTCTTGATGTTGGATCTGCCGGAGATGGTGGTGCTGGGCATGCCCATCGCTGCTTTTTTTGCCACCATGCTCACCTTGGGCAAGCTGAGCGGCAACAGCGAGATTACCGCCATGCGGGCAGCCGGGATCCCGTTTACGCGCATCTTTCGTCCCCTGTTGCTGGTGGGACTGCTCATGAGCCTGAGCGCTTTTTTAATCAGCAACGTGCTCTTGCCGGCCAGCAAACGGGAAATCCGCCGCATTGACCAGCAGGCGCTCCTGGCCCAGGCTACAAGCCCGGTGCAATACGACGTCTTTTTCAAGACCGCTCGCGTTGGCGGGACGGAGTCCTTAGACAACCTCTGGTTTTTCATCCGCCAGGTGGATCCGCGGCTAAATACCATGCAGGATGTCACCATCTTGCAGGTGGATCCCTTGCCGGGGGGCAAGTACCAGTTGGCGGAAGTGACGCTGGCGGCCCAGGCGGTGTGGAATGGCCTGAACTGGACCCTCAGCGAAGGAGTGACCCACCGCTACGGCCCCGATGGTCTCAGCCTGGCCGAAGAGCCCTTCGACCGCAAGCCGCTGGCGGTCTCCCAAGATCTGGCCGCCCTGTTGCAGCCGCCAGTTCCCCCCAACGAGCTCAGCCTACCGGAGCTGGCGGAGCGCATCTCCCGCCTGGCCCGCTCCAACCTCAATACCCAGCCCTTGCGCACCGAGTTCCACATGCGCTTTTCCCTGCCCCTGGCCAGCTTTTTTGCCGTGCTGATTTCCCTTCCCCTGGGATCCAGCACTGCTCGCCGTGTGGGCCGCTATGGCGGCGTCGTTTTCGGGATCCTGTTGGTGTTTGCCTACTACGTGGTGCTGAGCGTATCTCGCAGCTTGGGAGAAGCAGGAGCCCTTCCCCCCTGGGCAGCAGCCTGGAGCTTCAACCTCCTCTTCGGCAGCCTCGGCCTGCTGCTCTTGGCCCGCTTCCTGCGCTAGGGATCCCTTCCGGGTGGAGCAACCCCCAACCTAGCCAGGGATCCACCGGATCCCCTCAACAGAATTTCCGTCCCCTTGCGGGGAAAAGGTAGGGATTTTGGCCGGTCTGCGCAGGCCAGGGATCCCATCCCAGCGCCGGTCTGTCTAGACTGGAGAACAGCCCTGTGGGGATCCCTATGCGCATTGGCGTGCCCAAAGAGATCAAAGAGCAGGAGTTTCGCGTCGGCCTGACGCCGGCGGCGGTGCGGGCCCTGACCGAGCAGGGGCACCAGGTGTGGGTGGAGACCCAAGCCGGCCAGGGGGCGGGCTTTAGCGACGAAGACTACCAAAAAGCGGGGGCCAAGCTGGCCGCCACCCCTGAGGAGATCTACCGGCAGCAGTTGGTGGTGAAGGTCAAAGAGCCCCTGCCCGCCGAGTATCCCTTGCTCCATCCGGATCTCATCCTGTTTACCTACTTGCACCTGGCGGCCAGCCGCGAGCTGACCCAGGCCCTGCTGCGTTCGGGGGCCACCTGCCTGGCCTACGAGACGGTGGAGCTGCCCGACGGATCCCTGCCCCTCTTGATGCCCATGAGCATGATTGCCGGGCGGCTGTCGGTGCAATTTGGCGCCCACTACCTCACCCGTCAGCAGGGGGGGCGAGGCGTGTTGCTGGGCGGGATCCCAGGGGTGCCGCCGGGGCGGGTGGTGATCCTGGGCGGGGGCACGGTGGGTACGGAGGCGGCCAAGATGGCCGTCGGGCTGGGGGCGCGGGTGCAGATTCTGGACATCAACCTGCAGCGCCTCAACGAGCTGGAGCTGATCTTCGGGTCGCGGGTGGAGCTGCTCTACAGCACCGCCCAGAGCATCGAGGAGTGCGTCCGCGAGGCCGACCTGGTGGTGGGAGCAGTGTTGGTGCCGGGCAGCCGCGCCCCGGTTTTGGTGAAGGAAGAGCTGGTGGCCCAGATGCGGCCCCGCTCTTTGATCGTGGATGTGGCCGTGGATCAGGGGGGGTGCATCGCCACCACCAAGGTCACCACCCATGCCCAGCCGGTTTACGAAGCCTACGGAGTCTTGCACTACGGGGTTCCCAACATGCCGGGGGCCGTCCCCTGGACTTCGACCCAGGCGCTGGTCAACGCCACCCTCCCCTACGTCCTCAAGTTGGCCAACCTTGGCTTGAGCGCCGCCCTGGAGCAGGATCCGGGCCTGGCCAAGGGGCTCAACATCCGGGGCGGAAAGCTCATCCACCCGGCGGTGCGGGCCACCTTTCCCGACTTGAGCTAGCTTGGGCCAGCTTTCCCGTCGGGATCCCTCCCGCTACTGCCGCCAGGCCAAGAGGTAGCGCTCCAGAGCGGCGAAAAAAGAGTAGAGCAGAACACCCATGAGGCCGAGGGCAACCAAGCCGGCAAAGGCCAAGGGCACATCAAAAGAAGAGCTGGCGGACACAATCAGGTAGCCCAGCCCGCGGTTAGAGGCCACTGTCTCCGCGATCACCGCGCCGACAAAGGCCAGCGAAATGGCCACCTTCAGCGAGGCAAACAGATAGGGCAAGCTGTGGGGAAGCCCCACCTTGAGGAAGATTTCCCAACCGCTGGCCCCCAGGGAGCGCAGCACATCGCGCATTTCTGGCTCCACCGTCTCCAGGCCTACCGCCACATTCACGGCAATGGGGAAAAAGGCCAGCAAAAAAGCTGTAATCACCGCCGGGATCATGCCCAGGCCAAACCAAATCGCCAGCAGCGGCACCAGGGCCACCTTGGGGATGGTATTAAACCCCACCAGCAGTGGGTACAGACACAGATGGGCCAGGCGGGAGCTGCCGATAAGGGATCCCAGCAAGATCCCGCCCACCAAAGCCAGCCCAAAAGCCAGCAGGGTTGAGCTGAGGGTAAACAGCGAGTGCCCCAGGATCACCTCGTCCCACTCCTGCATCGACTGCCAGATCGCGCTGGGCGCAGGCAAAACAAAGCGGGGAACCTGCAACAGCCGCACCCCTGCCTCCCAAAGGGCAAGGGTCAGCAGCAGGGTGACCACCGGCAGGAGCAGCGAGGCCGCTTTCGTCTGGAGAAATCGGTCAAAGGAGTTCTTCATCGGGATCCCTCGGCAGGGTTGCGCGGCGATCTATCGAGAAAACTTTGGTTAGCTGCTGCGCCGTTCGCGTCAGCGGGACGGAGTCCTTATGTGCTTGCGCACTTCCGCAACCAAGTGGTGAAACTCGTCCGTCAGGCAGATCTCCAACGGGCGCGGGCGGGGCAGCTCCACCTTGAGGGTAAAGACAATCTCGCTAGGCCGCGACCCCATGACATAAATGGTATCGGAGAGGAAAACCGCCTCCCGCAGATCGTGAGTGATGAGAATAGCCGTGCAGCCGGTGCGCAGCCACAGCCGCTGCAACATCTCCCACATCTCCTCGCGGGTGAAGGCATCCAGGGCGGCAAAGGGCTCATCCAGCAACAACAGCTCCGGCTGGTGGATCAAAGCTCGACAGAGGGCAACCCGCTGCCGCATCCCCCCGGAAAGCTGCCAAGGATAGGCTTTTTGGAAACCATCCAAGCCCACGGCGGCCAACAGCTCCAGCGCCGACTTTTTGTGCTGAGCCAGGTTTTGCCGGAAGGTGCGCTTGTAGGGCTCTACCACTTCCAGAGGCAGCAACACGTTCTGTAAGGTAGTGCGCCAGGGCAGCAGCACCGGATTTTGGAAGGCCATGCCCACCCTCTTGAGGGGGCCGGTGACGGGCTGCAACCGAAAGTAAAGGGTGCCGCCGTGGTTGGTGTTGAGGCCGGCTATCATCTTCAAAAGAGACGTCTTGCCGCAGCCGCTCGGCCCCACAATCGAGACAAACTCCGAGTGGGCCACCGAAAAGCTGAGGTCGCGGATGATCGTGACCGGGGATCCCTTGCCGGGGTACTGCAGGGAGACGTGGCGCAGCTCCAGGATAGGCTTGTCCAAGAGCCCAAGAGAGACACTGCTCTGGGCCACCTGCTGCGACTCCAACATCGACTCAACTCCGGTGGTTTTCACGGCCAGCCTCCTTCCCATTACACCAGAGAGGAGAGCAACCAACTGTATTGCCCAATACTCTGCCGGCCAGCGGCGAGGCCGGTTCTTCGGGGCTGTCGCCTACTGGTGCTCGAAGACGTTGCTATATCCCAGCAGATCCAGCTCCACTAAGGTGGGCAGGTGTTGAAAACAGCGCTGCGCCAGCTCCCAGCGCTCCTCCCGCTGCAACATCTGGGCCAACTTGTGGCGCACCGGGATCAAATAGCGGACATCGTTGGCCGCATAGTCCAACTGCTCCGGCGAGAGGGACTGGACAGCTCCCCAGTCGGAGCTTTGGGCGGCTTTGTTTAGCTCCACCCCGCACAGCTCGCTCACCACGTCCTTCAGGCTGTGCTTACTGGTGTAGGTGCGGGCCAGCTTGCTGGCTACCTTGGTGCAAAAGACCGGCCAGGCCTGGATCCCCAGGTGGTAGCGCAGCATGGCCAGGTCAAAACGGGCGTAGTGGAAGATCTTTTCGATGTTGGGATCCGTCAGCAGCCGCGCCAAACGGGGGGCCTGCTTCACGCCGCGGCTGAGCCGCAGCAGCACCACCTCGCCGGCAGCGTTAGCTATTTGCACGACGCAGAGCCTGTCCCGCTGCGGGATCAAGCCCATCGTTTCGGTATCCACGGCCAACTGGGATTCGCCGGCCAATGCCTCCACAACCTCTAGAGCGAGATCTTCATCACAAAGCTGAAAAGGCTGCAGGCCCACGCCGGCTCCCTCAAAAGAATGGTTTGGCTGTAGAACCAAGCAACGGCGGCTTAGGCAAACTACCAGCTCGACTTGACCACGCCCGGCAGCAGGCCGCGGTGGGCCATTTCCCGCAAGCTGTTGCGGCAGAGCCCGAAATCCCGGAAATAGCCGCGGGGACGCCCGGTTTTCCAGCAGCGGTTGCGCAGGCGGGTGGGCGAGCTGGCCCGAGGGAGTTTTTGCAGTTGAGCATGCAGCTCCATGCGGGTGACCTGGTCGATGTTGGGATCGGCCATGGCCGCCTTTAGTTGTTGGCGCTTCTCCCGATATTTTTCGACCAAGCGCTGGCGCTTTTTCTCCCGCTCGATCATGCTCTTTTTAGCCACGGCTCACCTGTTTCTCCCAATTTTTCAGCTTATCTAGAATAGCGAGAAGCCCTCCCCTCAGGCAAGGGGATCCCAAAGCCGGCCATCCTCGCTGCTCCCCTTGCTTGGGCTCCGTAGGATCCCTGAGGCCAGCCTCTTGGCTTGGGGGCAATCTCTTTCTGTAGGCAAGGTTGGTGGTGGGTGATGACCCTTTCCAAAGTGATCTCGTTTGTCGCCGCCAAGTTCAAGGTTTCCCCAGAGCAGATCGAGGCCACCCGCGTGATCCTCCACAAGCCCCCGGCTTTGTTGGCGGTGCTCAAGTCGGCTCCGCCGCTGCCCAAAGAGGTTTTGCAGGATCCCAGCTTGGCCTATATCTATCCGGCCACTTTTATTCAATGGTCGAAGTGCATGCATGGCCTGGCGGAATGGGATGATGTGCCCGCCCTGAGCTACGCCGACTATGTGGCGCAGATGGAGCTGACCTTCCTGCCGACGGATATTGCTGTCGAGGCCGCCAACAGGGACTAGCGCAGGCGAAAAACCCGTTCTGAGGCCTGGCGGACAAACTCCTTGAGCCAGCCCGATTTTTGGGTGCTCTCCACCTGGGCCCTGACCACCGCCTGCATCCCTCCTTCCCCCCAGCTTTGGTTGCGCTGGAAATACTCGATGAAGCTTTTGCCGGCAATGCGGGTGAGATAGCCGGCGCTGGCCGCCTGGATGGGGGCTGTCGCCAAAAAACCGACCACGCTCACCTCAGCCACCGTAGCCAGGAGCCCGGTGGTCAGTTGGATCGCCCCTTCCACCAGACCCAGGCCAGCCAGGGTCTTGGCCAGGGACAGGGCCAGTTCCCGCCCCTGCTGCAGGTTCATCTGGCAGCCGTAGAGGGATCCCAGCTCCACCACCATCTGGGCGTTGATGGCGGCAATGGCCAGCAGATCCAGCGCCGGGATGGGGTTGACAAACACGACGCCGGTCACGATCCACTGAAAGCGATCGATCACCTCCTCCGCCTGGCGGCGCAACTGCGCCTGGATGATCCGCTTGGCCTCTTCCCCCAACTGCTGCAATTGCAGCAGGGCATTGTCCAAGGCCAGGGATCCCCCTTCGGCGTAGAGCACCGCCTGGACGCGATCCCGCACCGCTGCCACCTCGGGCTCCGGTTGCCAGGTTTGGGATCCCAGCCGCACGGGGGCCGGGTCAGCAGCAGCCAGCAGCACATCTTCCGGTTGGATCAGGGGGTAAACCCGTTCCCGCAGGCGCTGCAAGAGGAGCTGCCGTTCTTCCGAGGTGTAACGGTCGATTTTGTTGAGCACCAGCAGAGCCCGCTTGCCCAGGGCGATCAACCGGCGCAAGGGATCCACCTCCGACTGGCGCAGATCCCCATCCACCACCACCAACAGCAGCTCGGCGGCCTGGGCCTGGGCCTGCGCCTCCTCTTCCCGCATCGCCCCTGCCGGCCCGATCTCCAAAATGCCCGGGCAGTCCACGATCTGCACCGGGTGGGGGATCCCGGGCAAGTCCCAATCGTAAACCGCCACCGCCTGCGTGGTGCCCAGCGTTGCCCCCACCGCCCCCACCCGCCGCCCCAGCAGCGCGTTCACCAGCGAGGTTTTGCCCGCCGATCCGGTGCCGAAGACCACCACCTGCAGTTGGGGCTGGGCCAACTGTTGGGCCAGCCGAGCCGACCGCTCCGCCAGCGCCGCCCGCGCCACCTGATCCTGGATCTGCGCCATCTGAGCTTCTAGTTGCGCCAGGTTGCGCCGGGCTGCCTCCCACTTCTCGGCAGGGGTCTCCGGGGGGGCCGGCCTGGGAAGCCTCTCGGTTTTAGGGGCGGGGCGGAACAGAAACAAGTAGTAGATGGAAGCGGCCAAAAACACCAGCAGCAGCAACACCAGCACCCCGATCAACAGCCCCCCCAAAATCGGGTGGTAGCGGGTGGCGTAGTACAGATCCAAAAACGATTGGATCAGCCAGACAATCAAGCCCGTGAACGAGGCCAGCAGCGCCAACAGCAGCAGCAAGCGCAGATAGGGAACCGATCGCATAGGGATCCAGGGCCACAACCATTCGCGTCAGCGGAACGGAGTCCTTTTGACTCTAGCCGTGGCTGCCCTTGTCCGACTACTCAGATCTCGCCCTCAGGCTGTAGGGGCGGCTCTTCCCCTTCACACCGGGATCCCCCCTCGATGACCCGAATGGCCTGCGGATCCCCATCCACCTTCACCTGCAGATGGCGCAACTGCCAGGCTGTTCGCGTCAGCGGGACGGAGTCCTTACCGGCCACCCCCCGCTCCGACTCCACAGCCACCTCGCCGGTGCGCCGGGAGCCTGTGATCAAAAAGGACAGACAGGCCCAGCCGGCTTGCTCATCCTTCTGAAAGCGCAGCCGCGAGGGCCAGCCCGGACGCAGGGGATCCCCTAGCCGCTCCACCACCACCGCATTCTGTTCGAGCTGCTCCACCGCCAACTGGTAGGTGCGATAGGCTCCCGAAGCGCGGATCCCATTCCAGACCAGGATCCCTGCCCCCACCAGCCCCAAGCCCAGCACCGCCAGCAGACCCAGACAACCACAGCCGCAGCAGCCCAGCGGGACAGCACAGCCAACTTGTTGGGGACTTTCCGACATGGCCAACCGCCACCGCAGAGTGCCCCTACACTAACACAAAGTTGCCGCTCATCCTGGTTGCCTTCCTGTCCCACAAAGCCCAGATAAAAGGCCAATCAAGCCTACGCCATTTGTCGGTAACGAGCGACGCTTCCCAGTTCCGTATTGCTACAGACATCTGTTTGTAGCTTCAAACAACAGCTCGGAAAATCATGGAATCGGCCACTCTTTGGCAAGTTCAAGCAACCCATTGTTGAGTCTAATTCCGCACTGCAGCGAAGGTTGGATCCCTACGTATCAAGTTGCCGGCTTTGCTCCCGATTAGCCGAGAAAAGCTTGCACCACAAAGATTCTAGGCTTTTTCCTCGGATGGGATCTGGTCGCATCAGCGGGACGGAGCCCTTATGAATCAGCAGTCAATGAACACCTCGAAAGCCCCCATTCTCGAATCCGCTATTTGGCGGAGTCAATATCAGAGGGATTTGTCGAGAATAAGAGCAGCAAAAAATCTCGATTTAGCAGCATGAATCTATGAATGAAGCGACAACCATGACCGTGCAGCAGATCATTCAAACCGCTATGATCACCGGTCTGCTCACCGCTGCTCAGGAACACGAGCTCAACGTGAGGCTGTTCCGAGAGGAGTGCTCCGAGGCCGACCTCTTCCTGCTGCGCCGCCTGCACCGCTGCCTACGCCAGGGATCCATCCGCCAGATCCCGGCCTTGCACAACACCATAGTCGTTGGCCGCTTCGGCCCACCCCTGCGCCCGGTGCCGGACAGAGCCGAGGACGCACAGCCCCAAGCTTCTGGGCCGAAGCTGGTGCCTCAGCCTAACCCCAAGGTCAGCTAGAAACCGCAGGAACCCCGCCTTGTACCCGTAGTGTCAGGGTCGAGAGGAATGCGGATAAAGACTTCATAAGCTGGGCTCAAAAGGTTCGCGATCTATTTTCCAGCCGTTCGAGCATAGCGGGGTCGGGATCCAGCTTCAGGGAGTAGAGGCCGTAGCAGGCCAGCAGCCAATTGAGCAGACGGGCCACCACGCGGGCGGTTGGCCGCGTCGCCGATCCCACCGCCACCCCTCCCAGGGAAAGGCCGACCACCGGGCGAGCGGCGAAGATGGCCTCACAGGTTTGTAACAGTCGCAACCAGCCCAGCCCCCCCGGCTCTGGGTAATGCACCGCCGGCGCCAGAGAGGGATCCAGCACACTGCAGTCCACCACCAAAAACACCGGCTGCTCCGGCAAAGCCTCCACCACCTGCTGCGGATCCCAGCCATCCTGGGCCCAGAAGATCGGGCTGGAGTGTTTTTTGAGCCAGGCGTAGGCGCGGGCACTGCCGCTGCGCAGCCCTACATGCACCACCGGCAGCTTGTGCTGGTAGAGCCGCTCCACCCAAGCGGCGTTGCCATAGCCCATATCTTGCTCCGGCTGGGTCATCTCTGCGGGAGGCATCAGGTTGGCATGGGCACTGCAATGCACCACACTCAGGGCCGGGTGGTGCTTCCAAAGGGCACGAATGGCCCCCCAACTGGCCGCCAAGACCGAAGGCAACAACACCGGCCACTGTTGTCGTCGCCAAGCCTGCGTCACTGCCGCCTCACACATGCCGTAGGGCGGCTCATCCACCAGCCCCGGCAACTGCGCCACCGCCAGCTTATCCACATCGATCCCCAACCTAGGCTCGAAGGCACACAGTTCGGCGCCAGCGTTGAGAATGGCCAGCGGCGCCTGCGTATCGTGGCCAAAAGCAGTGGGGATGAGAATGACCCTGGCGTTGGATTGCGAACTGGGATGGAGGGACCACTGGGCCATGGACGTCGTTCCTGTTGCAAAGGTAGAGCTCTGCGGCCTGCTTCTATAGTGGCTCACAGGGTAAGCCGGGATCCGCCGGCGCCGGATCTGGATCTGCTACGAAAAATTACAGTTCGCCGGCAGATCTGGGGTCAAAAATTGGGCCGATGGTAGATTCAAAGTGCTCCGCGCCGCAACTCCAAGCGCGGCCCGACAACGCAAACAAAAACGAGAAGGTAGGCTATGGCTGTGATGGAAGGCGATCCCCGTCAGGGGGCGAAGCTGCCTCTGTTTGGCGGATCCACCGGAGGGCTGTTGAGCGCAGCCGAAACCGAAGAAAAATACGTGATCACCTGGACGGGCAAGCCGGGGCAGGTGTTTGAAATGCCCACCGGCGGCGCTGCCGAGATGGTGGAGGGCAAAAACTATCTCACCTTCGCCCGCAAGGAGCAGTGCTTGGCTCTCGGCGCCCAGTTGATCTCGGAGTTCAAGATCAAGGACTACCAGATCTTCCGCATCCCGGCGGGTGGACAGCCGGAGCTGGTGCATCCCAAAGATGGCGTCTTTCCCGAGAAGGTCAACGAGGGGCGCCAGCCCGTCGGCAAGGTGGATCACAACATCGGCAAGAACAAAGAGCCGGTTACCTACAAATTCACCGACGGGAAGCCCTGGGACTAATTCCGGCGGCCTTTGTCTTTCTGTCTTGTCGGATCCCCTGGCCAGCTCAGGGGATCTTTAATTTATTCGTCTCCGCTGGCAACCGGTTTGAAAGGGTTCGGCGCTGTTAGCCCTCACCCCCGGCCCCTCTCCCCGAGGGAGAGAGGAGGCGGAAGGTCATGTTGGGAAGAGTCGGATCTTTTGTCGGGCTGCCTTTGGCCAAAAAAGCTCCAGCAAAGCTGGAGCTGTACCTGCACCCTGACAGGGCCTGGGCAAGCCTACTTGGCAACCGCCGCGAAGAACTCCTTGGATTTCACCGGGTCGGGGTTCATCGTTCTCTGGCCGGGCTGCCAGTTGGCCGGGCAAACTTCATCGGGGTGAGCTTGCACGTACTGGATGGCCTGCAGGGTGCGCAGGGTTTCATCCACGCTGCGGCCAAAGGCCAGGTTGTTGATGGTGGCATGCTGGATGATCCCTTCTTTGTCGATGATGAACAGGCCGCGCAAAGCCACCCCTGCCGCCGGATCTAGGACATTGTAGGCGGCGCTGATCTCTTTCTTGAGGTCGGAGACCAGCGGATACCTCAGCTCGCCCACCCCGCCGGCTTTGCGGTCGGTCTGAATCCAGGCCAGGTGAGAGTACTCGCTATCCACCGAGACGCCGAGGATCTCCGTGTCCAGCTTGGCAAACTCGTCGTAGCGATCGCTAAAAGCCGTGATCTCCGTTGGGCAGACGAAGGTGAAGTCCAAGGGGTAGAAGAACAGCACCACGTACTTCTTACCCCGGTAGTCGGAAAGCCTCACCGTCTTAAACTCCATGTCGTAAACGGCAGTGGCCGAAAAATCGGGAGCGGGCTGCCCCACCCGCAGACATCCTTCCTGAGACATCAGTCGATGCTCCTTACGGTAAAGTACAAATGTAAACCAAACCTAACATACCATACTCATAATGACTTTGTCTTGCTGGTCGGCTAAGCTGGAGCGCCGCGATCTAGGGTATCCCCCTTCTTTCTCGTCGCTGGACTCTACCAGGGCAGGGAGATGGTTGCCATGAGGGTGGCGCTGGAGTTTCTCTACCACTTTTGCTGTGACCGCTGCCGGCGGTGGTGGAGCCAGGCTGACGTGGAGCCGCAGCCGGGGGATCGCCTCTATTGCCCCTATTGCGGCTTTCAAAATTGCATAGAAGGCATCGACACCTTTCGCGACGCCGCACGGGGCAGTTGCCTCAACCGTCCCCCCGATGCCCCTTCTGCCAAGCTGCCCAAAATCGGGAATCGGCCTCAGGATCTGGGATCCTCAAGCTGATTCACTTTATCCGTTCACTGCATCTGCCAAGCTGCCCAGGTGGGGGGGCAGCCAGGAGTGGGGATCGGCCTCAGGCAGCGAAGAATCCAAGAGCGAGTGGCAGGGGCGGCGCTCTTCCAAAAGGGTGGTGGAGCAGCAGCAGCTATACACTTCTAGGTAGTCGTCGGGCTCCGCCTCGAAAATGGCATACTGGCCGGGGAAGAGGGTACGCTCCCAGTGGCCGGGGATCGTTCGTATCACCTGAACCTGCCGGGAACGGTTGACGAAAACGTATCTTCTCATCGCGTTTTTTTAATGTCCTTAAGAAAAACTTATTGGCTTTAAGCCAGGCTATCACCCTTGATCCCCAGCCGACAATAGCCAACAGCCAAGACGGGGATCGCTCTTTCTGCTTGACTTTGGGGGATTTGTTCTCTCAGATTATTGGGGTTGAGAGAACGGGATCCTGAGAAGAAGCCTACCCTGGTAAACTGAGGAGCAGAGTCTGAAGATATCCTTAAGTTGGCCTTCACCGTTCCGACATCACAAAGGGGGCACACCGTGGACAACAAGTTGGGGCTAGAGATCATCGAAGTGGTGGAGCAGGCTGCCATTGCCGCCGCCCGCTGGATGGGCAAAGGCGACAACAAGACTGCCGATCAGGTGGCCGTCGAGGCCATGCGGGAAAAACTGAACCAGATCCTCATGCGCGGTCGCATCGTCATTGGGGAGGGAACCCGTGATGAGGCCCCCATGCTCTACATCGGGGAAGAGGTGGGCATCTGTACCCGCCCGGATGCGGAGCAATTCTGCCGTGTGGAAGAGCTGGTGGAAATCGATATTGCCGTGGATCCCTGCGAGGGTACCAACCTGGTGGCCAAAGGCCAAAACGGCTCTATGGCAGTGCTGGCCATCTCCGAAAAAGGCGGCCTGCTGCACGCGCCGGACATCTACATGCAAAAGCTGGCGGCTCCGCCCCAGGCTAAGGGCAAGGTGCACCTCGACTATCCCCCTGAGAAAAACCTGCAGATCATCGCCGAAAGCCTGGATCGGGAGATCTCAGACCTGACGGTGGTGGTCATGGATCGCAAGCGCCACGTCGATCTCATCCGCCAAATCCGCGAGGCGGGGGCGCGGGTGAAGCTGATTACCGATGGCGACATCTCGGCGGCCCTCTCGGCAGGCTTCAACGGCACCGGCATCCACGCCCTGATGGGGATCGGGGCGGCTCCCGAAGGAGTGATCTCGGCAGCGGCGCTGCGTTGCCTGGGCGCCCACTTCCAGGGGCGGCTGATCTACGATCCCGAAGTGGTGCAGGCGGGCACCTACCTGCCGCCGGTGGAGGAAACGCGGCGGGAACTGAAAGAAAAGGGCATCGAGGATCCCGACAAGGTGTGGGAATGCGAAGAGCTGGCCAGCGGCAAGGAAGTGCTCTTTGCCGCCACCGGCATTACCGATGGCGACCTGATGCGGGGGGTGCGCTTCTTCGGCGGTGGGGCCCGCACCGAAACCCTGGTGATCTCCAGCCAGTCGCGCACGGTGCGCTTCGTGGATACCATCCACATGAAAGACGGCCAACAGCCCCGCAGCCTGCAACTGCGCTAAACAGATCCCCTGCCGAAAAGATGAGGGCGACTTTCCCTTGGCGAAGGTCGCTCTTCTCGTTGGTCGAACGTTAAAAAATCTATCAAGTTGCAACCCGAAAAAACGTAATAACTCTTCAGCAAAATCCTGCGAAACCGGTTCGATACTGGTCTTAGGGTTTAGGTAGGCTGAGAAAAGTTACCTAAGCTTGCTGGAACCGAGACAAGGAACTGCCTTGACACCGGTCTCAGCTCAACCTTCCCGAAAAGGGATGATTTGCTTTTGTTCAGAGATTTTGCTTTTAATAACTGTTGCTGTACAGACGACGGAGAGGCATGTTTATCGCGGTTGTCGGTCTTAGCCATCGCACAGCTCCTGTGGAGATCCGGGAGCGCCTCAGCATTTCCGAGGCCGAGGTGGGAGAGAGGATCCAGCAGCTCCGTGCCCACCCCCACATTGAGGAAGCGGCGATCCTCAGCACCTGTAACCGGCTGGAAGTCTACATTGTCACCCCAGAAATGGAAAGCGGTGTCCAGCAGACGATGCAGTTTTTGGCGGAGGCAAAAGGGATCCCGCTGCCCCAACTGCGCCCGCACCTGTTTACGCTGCTCTACCAAGATGCGGTGACGCACCTGGTGCGGGTGGCCGCCGGGCTGGACAGCTTGGTGTTGGGAGAGGGGCAGATCCTGTCGCAAGTGAAAAAAGCGCAGCAACTGGGGCAAGCCTGCAACGGCATGGATCGCATCCTCAACCGCCTCTTCAAGGCGGCCATCACCGCCGGTAAGCGCATCCGCACCGAGACGGGGATCGGCACCGGCGCCATGTCCATCAGCTCGGCAGCGGTGGAGTTGGCCTTGCAGGAGCAGGGATCCCTTTCCCAGGGCAAGGTGACCGTGGTGGGAGCAGGGAGGATGGCCCGCCTGTTGGTGCAGCACCTCCTGGCCAAAGGGGCGGTGGATATTACCGTGGTCAACCGCTCCTTGGAGCGAGCCGAGGCCCTGGCCAAACAATTTGAGCAGCCGATCCAGGTGTTGCCCTGGGAGGCGCTGTTGAGCAGTGTGGCCGAGTCCAACCTGGTCTTCACCAGCACTGGCGCCACCCAGCCGATCCTCACCTACGAGCAACTGGCGGGGGTGCTGCAGACGAATCAGCCGCTGCTGTTGGTGGATATCTCGGTGCCCCGCAACATTGATCCCGACGTGGAAAAGCTAAGAGGGGTACAGGTGTTCAACGTGGATCACCTCTCCCGCATTGTGGAAGAAAACCGCGCCCAGCGGCAAAAGCTGGCCCGGGATGCCGAAGACTTGGTGGAAGAAGAGGTGGAGCAGTTTATGGAGTGGTGGCGCTCTCTGGAGACGGTGCCCACCATTTCCAGCCTGCGCCACAAGGTGGAGTCTATACGCGAGCAGGAGATGGAAAAAGCCCTCTCCCGCCTAGGCAAAGACTTTGCCGAAAAGCACCTGGAGGTGATCGACGCCCTCACCCGCGGCATCGTCAACAAGATCCTGCACGATCCCATGGTGCAGCTGCGGGCCAAGCGGGACATCGAGGCGCGGCGCAGGGCTATGCAAATCCTGCAGGAGCTGTTTAACCTCGATCCCATGCCGTTTCAGGCGCAGCAGGAACGCTAGGGATCCCTGGGCAGTGTCAAATATTAAAGAATTGTAACAGCTCTCTCATCTCAGGGGAAGGGCTGCCCTTAGGATACAAAACGTAAGCTCTGGGAGTTGGGGGTATGTTCGGACAGTACGAAGTGTTCGTGCAGTTGGCGCTGCTGGCCTTGATCGTTCTGGCAGGGCCGGCGGTTATCCTGCTGCTCTACCTACGCGGCGCGGATATGTAGGCAACCTAGGCCGGTTGCCGGCGCAGTTAACAGGATCCCCTGAGGAGGGCCTGTCGGCGTCGGTGGGGGAGTTCGCTCTGTTGCTCCCCTATCTCTTAGTGTAACGCTTCTTTGCGCTACAGTTATAGAAGCAGCCCTAGGGCAAGCTCGCCTATAGGGCGTTACTTTATGAGTTGATTATTTCTTATGTCACTCCCCATCCGCAACGTCGCCATCATCGCCCACGTCGACCACGGCAAAACCACCCTTGTGGACGCCCTGCTGCGCCAGGCAGGCACCTTTCGGGAGGGAGAGGACATTCCCACCTGCGTGCTGGACTTCAATGCCCTGGAGCGAGAGCGGGGCATCACCATCCTGGCCAAGAACACAGCCGTCCGCTACGGCGAAACCCTGATCAATATTGTCGATACCCCCGGCCACGCCGACTTCGGCGGAGAGGTGGAGCGGGTGCTGGGCATGGTGGAGGGCTGCTTGTTGATCGTGGACGCCAACGAAGGCCCGATGCCGCAAACCCGCTTTGTGCTGCGCAAGGCGTTGGAAAAGGGCCTGCGCCCGATCGTGGTGGTCAACAAAATCGATCGGCCTCGTGCCGAGCCCTACAAAGCCATCGACAAGGTGCTGGATCTCTTTCTGGAGCTGGGAGCCGACGAAGACCAGTGTGATTTCCCTTACCTATTTGCCTCGGGGCTGCGGGGCTTTGCCCTGGAAGAAGCTGACCTGAAAGCTTTTCTGGAAGGAAGGTACAGCGGCCCGCTGGACATGAAGCCCCTCTTTGAAGCCATCCTCAAGCATGTCCCGCCGCCGATTGGGGATCCGGCCAAGCCGTTACAACTGCAGGTTACCACGCTGGAGTACTCGGAATACCTGGGTCGGATCGTGATCGGCAAGATCCACAACGGCACCATCCGCCTTGGGGATCAGTTGGCGGTGGTCAAAGAAGATGGGTCGATCGTCAAGGGCAAGGTAACCAAGCTCTTTGGCTTCCAGGGCCTGCAGCGCGTCGAGCTCACCGAGGCTACTGCCGGCCACATCGTCGCCGTGGCGGGGTTTGCCGAGGCCAACATCGGCCACACCCTCACCTCTCCCGAGAACCCGCAGGCTTTGCCGCTGATCAAGGTGGATGAGCCGACGCTGCAGGTGATGATCTGCGTCAACGACTCTCCCTTTGCCGGCCAAGAGGGCACCTTTGTTACTTCGCGGCAATTGCGGGAGCGCCTGCTGCGGGAGCTGGAAACCAACGTGGCGCTGCGGGTGGAAGAGACAGATTCCCCGGATCGCTTTTTGGTGTCGGGGCGGGGCGAGCTGCACCTGGGCATTTTGCTGGAGACCATGCGGCGGGAGGGCTACGAGTTTCAGGTGGGGCAGCCGAAGGTGATCTTCCGCGAGGTTAACGGCCAACCCTACGAGCCCTATGAGTGTTTGGTGCTGGATGTGCCGGAATCGACGGTGGGCGCCTGCATTGAACGGCTGGGGCAGCGGCGGGGGGAGATGCAGAACCTGATGGTGGGCGCGGACGGGCGGGCCCAGTTGGAGTTTGTCATCCCGGCCCGAGGGCTGATCGGCTTCCGCAGCGAGTTCGTCCGCATCACCCGCGGCGAGGGGATCATGAGCCACAGCTTTTTGGAGTATCGCCCCCTGACCTCTGAAATGGAAATGCGCCGCAACGGGGTGCTGATCGCCTTTGAAGAAGGGGTGGCCACCAGCTACGCCCTGAAAAATGCGGAAGACCGCGGGGTGTTCTTCATTACGCCAGGTACCCGCGTCTACAAGGGCATGATCGTGGGCGAGCACAACCGTCCACAGGACTTGGAGTTGAACGTCTGCAAAACCAAGCAACTGACCAACCACCGGGCTGCCAGCGGGGAAGAGCTGGTGCATTTGCAGGCGCCGGTGGAGATGAACCTGGAGCGGGCGCTGGAGTACATCGGCGAGGACGAGCTGGTGGAGATCACGCCCCAGTCGGTGCGGCTGCGCAAGGCGCAGTTGACGGCCTCTCGTCGCTAGTGGTCGGCTACCACCGTCGCAGGTAGAAGCGCAGGTTGGGGAAATAGAAGGCCCCCCAAATCCCCAGCAAGACAACTCCCAAACCCAACAAAGCCAGCCACAGGCGGGGACGGCTGTGGAGCCGGTCGGATCCCACTTGCACATAGGCCAGATCCACCCAGGCGGTGTTGCCGCGGCGGAACCAGCCCACCACCTTGACCCGCCGGCCCATGAGGGCACGGAGCTGCTTTAGGCCGGAAAAGACATTGCCCACCGGCCCCAGGGGAGAGGTAAAGCGCAGCGGGATCAGCCCGGTGGCATCTTGCAGCTTCGGCTCCGCCCCCAGTTGATAGCCGGCTTGTCCCAAGCCCAGCAGCTCTCCTTCCAGCTCCACCGGCTGGCCACGGCAGGGATCCGCCTCAGGGTCAGCCAGCAAGTGGAGTACATCAGTTGTCTGGGGCGACAGGGATCCGCGGTACATCAACACCGCCTTGGATCCCAGGCCTAGGCCACAGCCCACCACCGCTGCCGCAGCAATGACCTTGGGATCGAGGCGATCTTGCAGCAGCAGGTAGAGGATCAGCCCCACCAGCCAACCGACGAGGATCCCGACCACTTCGGCAGCGTAGATGGCCAGATCCAGCCAGAAGCGGCTTTGCAGACGGACCACATCCAACTTGGATCCAGATCCCAGGCGCAACTCCGGCAGCAGGCGCAGCCGTTGCGCATACTCCGCCAAAACCTGGAAGCGGTGCCCCGGCAACGGATGACTGGAGTTGACCTGCATCCAGCGGGCCCAGGGGTTGAGCTGATCCCAGAGAAAGACTTGGCCAGCCTGGGCGGGATCCCGGAGACGGCTGGCTGCACTGGCGGCGGTGGTGGTTTTGAAGTCCAGGAGGCTGAAGAGGCGGGTGCAGTGCAGCAGCGAAGAGGGGCGGCGGTCGTTTTTGTGGGCCTCCTGCAGGCCGGCAGCCGACTTGAGCAGGGCAGCCACCAGCCCGTTGGGGTTGCCCGTGGCCTCCACCGCAAAGTGATCGGCGTGGTAGGTGCCCAGGCGAGAGAGGAAAAACAGCGGGTAGGAAAGCACTGTGTAGATCAGGTAGAGCAGTGGGGCCACATGGCCGATGAGATCCCGCCGTTTGTTCCCCAGTTGGCTCACCTGCTCCAGAGCCAAGTAAACCAGTTGAAGGGGGGATCCCAGCAGGGTCATAACCAGGATGTCGCCGTTGACGATGCGCCCCAGGGCTTGGGCATAGACAGCGGCAATCTCGTCCGGGGCAAGCTGCTGCAAGAGAGCCTGGGTGACCACAATGCGGCCGCCATCAGGAAAAGTGCCGTAAACAAAGGCCAGTGGCCCCCCTTCTGGGATCACCCCCAGGCGGGGTTGTTTCAGTTGTTTTTGGGCGCAGAGGCGCTGCAGCAGGCGGGCCGCCTCGGGACTGTGGCGCTCAATTTCCCCCAAGGTGGCCCAGCGCAGCTTGTGCAGCCGCCGGTGCAGGTGATCCATCAGCCAGGGGGCAAAAAACAAAAGGCCGACGCCAAAGTTGACCGCCAGGCTGCCGGCTACCAACCAGCGCAGGCCATTGCGCAGCCAGGGCAGCAACCCTTGCAAAAACCAAAGCTGCCGCGGAAAACTCAGCCATCCGAAATCTAGGTGAGCGCCCACCAACACAAAACTCAGCCACCAGAGGAAGAGGATGCCCACAGCCAGGGATCCCCACTTGGCCCAGCGTAGAGAGCCGGCCCGCTCCGGCAGGGGGATCTTCAGGCCCAGTTGACCGGCCCGTTGGCGGCTGGAGAGCGGCTGAGCTTCAGGAGCCGGTTCTGGGGAGGGCGGGGAAGCAGCGGGTTTTTCCACCGTTTGGGGCAGGCGGGGCAGGATTTTTTGGGCCCAGCCTCGCGCCTGGGGATCCGGGTGCTGCAGCAGTTCCAGACAAAGCGCCCGCGCCTTCTCCGCCTCGCCCGCCAGATGGTAGGCCCGCACCAGGTTCATCTGGGCCTCCAGGGCCTGGCTGTCGGATGCGTCTGCCGAGATCGCTGCTGCTTCGCCCTGCTGGCGGGACTGCGCCAAGTAGGCTTCTAGCAGTTGGACGGCTTCTTGGAAACGGCCCTGCTGCAGCGCCTCCCTGCCGGCCTGAAGGGCATCGGGGATCATCAGCCTGCTCCGAGATCTGCCTGCTCCCCCAGCTTACTCAAGGATCTGGCCTTGCTGAGGTGGATCCCCCGAAAGGGGGTAGCGGAGCAAGCGCCGCCGCAGGCAATCCAGCGCCGTCTGGGCGCTCCACCAGCGCACCCCCTCGCGGCCCCGCAAGCTGCCGAAGCGGTACTCGTGGACTTCCACGTTCCCCTCCGGGTCGGCCAAGCCCAGATACACAAGGCCAACCGGCTTGGTGGGGGTACCCCCGTCTGGCCCGGCAATGCCGGTGATGCTCAAGGCCCAGTCGGAGCCGAGGACTTGCTTGGCCCCCAGCGCCATCTGGGCCGCCACCGGCTCGCTCACGGCCCCCTGCTGCTGCAGCGCCGCGGGATCCACCCGCAAGAGCTGCTCCTTGATGCGGTTGTCGTAGGCAACGATCCCCCCAACAAAATAGCGGGAGCTGCCCGGGATCCCGGTTACCAACTGCCCCAGCAGGCCACCGGTGCAGGATTCCGCCACCGCCAGGGTTTGCCCCCGCTGCAGCAGCAACTCCCCCACCACGCTGGCCAAGGTGGCCTCGTCGCTGCCGAAGTAGTCTTCCCCGGAAATCTGTAAAATCTGCTCCACCACCGGGGCAATCAATGCTTCCGCCGCCTCACGCGTGGGGGCGCGTCCGGTAACCCGCAGGCGCACCTCCCCCTGGCTGGCGTAGGGAGCCACGGTGGGATTTTCCCCCGCCAGCAGGGATCCCACCCGTTCGGCCAAGGTCGATTCAGGAATGCCCCAGTAGCGCAACACGCGGCTGTAAAACACTTCCTTGCCCCAGCCCAGGGAGCGCAAATAGGGCACAGCCGTCTCCTGCCACATCTGCTGCATCTCCCGCGGCACGCCGGGGAAGGTGAGAATGTGCAGGTCGGGCCGGGGCTGCCAGATGAGGCCACAGGCGCTGCCCAGGGGGTTGGGCAGGACGGTTGCCCCCTGAGGCAAAAAGGCCTGCTTGCGGTTACTGGGCGAGGGCTCCATACCTCGCTGGCCGTACTTTCGCAGAATCTCCTCCCAAACCTGCGGGTGCTCCACCATCTCCACGCCGAAAAAAGAGGCCAGTGCCGCGTGGGTCAGATCATCCGGGGTTGGCCCCAGCCCTCCTGTAATTAAAAGCAGGCTGGAGCGGTTGCAGGCCACCTCCAAAGCATGGTGGATGCGGGCTTCGTTGTCCCCCACCACCGTTTGGTAGTAGTGCGGGATCCCCAGCTTGGCCAGCTCGGCTGCTAGGTATTGGGCGTTGGTGTTGGTGATCTCTCCCAAGAGCAACTCTGTGCCAATGCAGAGGATCTCAGCCCCCTGGGGAGTGACGGTTTGCGTTGGGCTCATGCTCGGCTCAACCTCGGCTCAGCCGCTAAGTATAGAGGTCTGGATCCCCCTTTCGCGCAGGGATCCCTGGGATCTCTTGCTCAAGAGGGGTAGGGATCCTCGGCCAGCCGAGCCAAAGCTTCCAGCTCAGCACCCACCACGCGGTGCAGGATCCACTCCGGATGTGGCTTGGCACCCAGGCGCCGGTAGAACTCAATCGCCGGCTGGTTCCAGTCCAAAACCATCCACTCCAGCCGCCCATATCCTTTGGCCACTGCCTCCTGGGCCACCCGCGCCAAGAGCGCCTTGCCAATGCCCCTGCCGCGAAACCCCGGCAGCACAAACAAGTCTTCCAGGTAGATCCCCGGTCGGGTGAGGAAGGTGGAAAAGTTGCGAAAGTAGAGGGCAAACCCCACCGCTTGCCCCCCCACTTCTGCCAACAAGGCCGAGGCAAAGGCTTCGGGGCCAAACAGATGCTGTTGCAGCAGCTCGGCGGATCCCGTTACCAGGTGGCTCAGGTGCTCGTACTCGGCCAAAGCGCAGATGAGATCAAACAGAACGGGCACATCCTCAGGCGTGGCAGGACGAATTTTAACTTGCATAACCAGTTAAGTCTAAGTCAACCGGCCCACCGATCCCGCCACTTGACCGTTCCCTCTGGGGCCAGCAACCAGCGGCGGGCTACCAAGTTTTCCCGAATCGGCGAACGACCCTCTCGCAGCAGAACATACTTGTAGGCAATGGCTTTACCGGCGCTTTCGTTGAACGGGATCTCCCCAAACCACGTGTTGGCGTTGATGTATTCCAGCGGGTAGCCACGGGCAATGTCCCAGTAGCCTAACTCCGGGCAATCGCCAATGACCACAATCCATTCCCCCGGCTGCGTGTTGACTCCGTTGAGCTGTGCCCGCACGATCACCTGGCCCTTGACCCGCTCTCCCACATGGCTGAGCACGATGACGCCGCGGGTGGGCAACTCCAAATCGCGGATCTTCCCCTCTCGAACCGTAAACTTCTGCCGCGTCAGAATACAGGTGTGCTCCCCATCGGGAAACTCCGTGTCCACTTCTTCCAGACGGGTGGCCTCGCCGCGGTTGAGGGCGACAAAACAGCGGCTGTCGCGATAGCGCCGCGTGTAACACCAAACTTCCTCGGTTAAGTACTTACGCCACTGGCTGCCCAACGAGACCGCCGGGTTGAGACGGCGCAACCCCGACAAGAGACGAATCTGCCGGTAGAGTGGAGAGTCCGGATCCCACTTTTCCATCATCGGGCGGTTGTAAGGATCGTTACCGCCATCGGTGTCGTTGTGCAGGTACTGCTCGGTGCCGTAGTAGATACAAGGGATCCCCCGGCTGGTCATGATGATGGCGACTGCCACCGCGAGCATCTCCGGATCCGGATTGAGCGTTTGGAAGCGGCACATGTCGTGGTTGTCGATGAAGGTGATCAGCTCAGTGGCCCCGTTGTAGCGATAGTCTTTGGCAATGATGTCGTCGATGAGGCGAAAGCCCTCGGCAGCCCCTTGCCCCAAAGCCGCCCGAATGGCCACGCACAGGCCGAAATCCAGGATCGTCATGCCGGAATGGTTGGCAAACTGCACCGAAGCCTCTACATCCGGGCCGCTGTAGATCCACTCTCCAAAAACAAAAACATCCGGCTTGTGGGTTTGGATATCGGCAATGAACTCCTGCCAAAACCAAATCGGCATGTGCTTGACGGTATCCACCCGCAGCGCATCCACCCCTCGATCCAGCCACTGCTTGATGGCGGACTTGATGTAGTGGCGATAGTCGGGATTGTTTTCGTTAAAGGTTGCCAGCCCGGCCAACTCACAATTTTGTACCTGCCACTCATCTTCCCAGTTCGTCACTTCGCCGTAGTGGTGGTACCAGTTGTTGACATCGTTGTTGAAATCGGCAATGAGCTTCCCATCGTCAAACAACTGACCTTTGACACCTCCTGTATCCGGGCTACTGTGATTGCAGACAATATCGAGCACCAGCTTCATTTTGCGCTTGTGCATCTCCGCAATAAGTCGATCGAAAGTGGTGGGGGCCGGATTGTTGAGAGAGGGATCCTCCCCTTTGCCGATGTAGCGTGGGTTGATGCGCTTAAAATCTTTTGTCCAGTAGCCGTGCATCGCTGCACTTTCAATAAACAATCGTTCCACTTGCTCGAACAAAGGCGTGAGCCAAATGGCTGTGATCCCCATCTGCTGCAGATAGTCCAGCTTGTCGATCACCCCTTGCAAATCCCCGCCCCAGTATTTGCCCCAATCTTGCTTTTGGGGATCGTAAAGTTCTGGGTTTGGCCCTTCGTTGTTTTCGGGATCCCCATCAAAAAAGCGATCCACCACCAAGAAGTAGATCGTTTCCTGACGAAATTCAATATCGCGGGTGTAGAGAAACTCTAGATCCCCAGAGGATGCTAAAGACTCTACAATATCCACCCCCAGATCCAGTGGATCCATAACGGCAGCCCTCCCACCTTAAAGCAGCTCAACAGACACAAACACAAACTTAAAAAGGCTAGAGGTTGCTGCAAACCCAGCTCTTACCTCTAGCCCATGAAGAGAATACTCCTAATCCTCAAACCTTAAAACATCCTTTATCAGAGTAAAACTGCGAAAAGTGCGCCCGCGTCAGAAGGCTTACTCTGGCTGAGCAACTCAGTCTGCTCAACCCAATCAACCCAAAAGGTTGTCTACACCTTCTTTCACCGCATCTTTCAGATCTTCCTTGGCGTGCTGAGCTGCAGCTTCCATTTGCTTGGCCTTGCCTTCCAGTTTTTGCTTTTCATCTCCCGTGAGCTCTCCCACCGCCTCTTGGATCTTGCCCTCAAGATTCTTAGCTGTGGCTTCAATCCGATCCTGAATACTCACAGATGTACCTCCTGGCGTCTTAACAACAGCGAGCAGCCCACGCACTCTTTTGAATTGAGAAGCCTGCAACAGACCTGCAATTCAATTGCGCAAGGGCTCACGACGCAGATGCTAGCACAGAACTTTTAGACTGGCCTTGCTCTCATTGGCAACGTTCCAACCTGTTGGGCTACAGCGGGCGCTTACCCACTCCAGCTTGTAACAAACTCCCCGATCCACCAATGGCCAGGCACTACCGATTGTCCGATAGCTGATGGGCGGAGTCCCTTGAGAGCGCGACGTAATGAGGGCAGCGACAGGGGCCCAGGGGGTTCACGGCACAGGGCAGATAGGGTGAGCGAGAAAAGTAGCGGCAGGAGGGATCCCAGGCCAAGGTGGGCTGCAGCTCGCGGGAGGGAGTGGGCTCATCCCAGCTTGAGGGGCGGCAGGAGCCTCTCTTTTCCAGCAGAGGGATCAACTGGGCCAAGAACGTCAGTCCCAACCACAAACCGACTCCCATGATCAGCGCTTGCACCATTGCCCTCCTCCGTCGGCCAACAGCCTTGTCTTCCAACCAGAGCCAGCCTAGGCCAGTCGGCTACAGAGGGCCAGGGTTGGCAGACAGTTTCGCAACTGTCCTGCCAGCGGGCGAGGACCCTGGAGAAAAACCGATTAGAGTGAAAAATAGAGCCGTTACTTCATTTTTGATGCCATGACCACCTCCACCCTCGATGCTGCCGCCATCCTTGAGGCGTTGCGCCCGGTTCAAGATCCGGAGCTGCGCCGCAGCCTGGTGGAACTGAACATGATCCGCGACATTCGCGTCGAGCCGGAGCGGGTGGCCTTTACCCTGGTGCTGACGACACCGGCCTGCCCCTTGCGGGAATTCATCGTCGAGGAGTGCAAGGCTGCCATCCGCCGCCTGGCTCCCGTTGAAACCATCGAGGTCACCGTTACAGCAGAAACTCCCCGCTCGCCCTCCCTGCCGGATCGCCAGTCTGTCCCCGGCGTGCGCAACATCATCGCCATCTCCAGCGGCAAGGGGGGGGTGGGCAAAACCTCGGTATCGGTGAATGTGGCGGTTGCCCTGGCCCAGAGCGGAGCGCGGGTGGGGCTGCTGGATGCCGATATCTACGGCCCCAATGTGCCGCTGATGCTGGGGTTGCAGGATCAGTCTCTGTTGGTGCGCAAGCGGGAAGACGGCGGCGAGGACATCTTCCCCCTGGAGAACTACGGCGTCAAGATGGTGTCGATGGGTCTCTTGGTGGGGCGGGATCAGCCGGTGATCTGGCGGGGGCCGATGCTCAACGGCATCATCCGGCAATTCCTCTACCAGGTGCAGTGGGGGGAGCTGGACTATCTCATCGTGGACATGCCCCCCGGCACCGGGGATGCGCAACTGACCCTGGTGCAGGCGGTGCCGCTGGCGGGAGCTGTGATCGTCACTACGCCGCAGTCGGTGGCCCTGCTGGATAGCCGCAAGGGCTTGAACATGTTTCGCCAGTTAGGGGTGCCCATTCTCGGCATTGTGGAGAACATGAGCTACTTCATTCCACCTGACCTACCGGATCGCCAGTACGATATCTTCGGCTCAGCCGGCGGAGAAACTACGGCCCGCGAGCTGGGGATCCCGCTGCTGGGGCGGATCCCGTTGGAGATTGCCCTGCGCCAAGGGGGAGATGCGGGTCAGCCGATTGTGGTCGGCCAGCCCGAGTCGGCTTCGGCCCAAGCCCTGCGGCAAATTGCCAAAACTTTGGCGGGCCGCGTCTCCATGCTAGCTTTGGGGGCCGGCTAGAAGCGCTCTGCTTCCACCAACGAGACCCCGAAGCTGCGTCCCCCCAGCACGATGCCCTCTTGGGCCTTGCCGCGCACGGTTACGGTGCTGTTCATGGCCGGCAGGCCCCTGTCGGTGATGACCCAGAGGGAGCCGCTGTTGTCTTGGATCTCGTACACGCCCTGGCCAAACACGCCTATTTGATTGACCACACGACCGCGGACGTACACATTGGTGTAGCGGGAAGGATTTTGTTCGATCTGGGCGATGGGGGTTGTGCCGATGCCCAGCCGCGCCAACGGCCCACACCCTGCCAGGGCTAGGCTGACGCAGAGCAAGAGTACCCAAGATCCGCCGCGGAACGATTGGCCAAGTTGCCGTTTCATCGGTTGCTTCCCTCACGAGCACTTGCTCCCACCATAGCAAGCCGGCAGCAGATCCACCGCCAAGCTAGAACTTCTCGCCAATGCCAAAGTGCAGTTGGGCCTGGCCGGCCTCCCCTTGCCCGATTGCGTAGTCGATGCGCAGCGGCCCCAGGGGAGATTGGATGCGGATACCGGCCCCCAGCCCCAAACCGCTGCCCGGCTTGTTGCGCACCGCCGCAGGATTGCCGATGACCGCCGCGCCGCTGCCCAGATCGGTGCCGTAGTCGGCGAAGACCACTGCCCCCACCGGGTCGAAAAGGGGAAAACGCAACTCCGCCGTCGCCGTGGCAAAGCTGCGACCGGAGCCGACGCCACCCTCAAAAAATCCCCGCACCGAGCTGCCCCCGCCGATGGGGAAAGCGTCGTAGGGAGCCAAGTCGCCAATCGTGGTGCCCGCCCGCACGTCAAAGGCCAGCACCTGCGGTCGTTCGCTGCGGGTCTCGAACAGCTTGACGGGAATGAACTGGCTGTAGCTGGTCTCGAGGCGGTTGGCGTTGAGGCCATTCTCGAATAGACGTACCGACTGTTCGCTGGAGATGCGAAAGACGGATCCCTGGCTGGGGCTGTTGGGGTTGTCGCGGCTGTCGTTGACGAGGCCGAGCCGCAGGGTGGTGTAGCTGTCTTGGCCGCTGGCGCTGAAGGTAATCGGGTTGCCCAGCACATCAAAGCGCTCCTGCTCGCCGTTGCTGTTGCGGGCTTCCACAAATTGGATGCGGGTGCCCAAGCTGGCCCGCCAATTGCCCCCAATGGGACGCGAGAAGGTGACGCTGCCGCCCAGCCGGTTGATGCGCACGGGATCCCCGTTGGGCAAGGTCAATCCCTCGTTGAAAACAAAGCTGGAGCTCTGCTGGTTGGAGATGTTGACGTTGTAGGAGGTGGGGATCTCCAGCGTGGCAATGCGCGGGTCGGTGAAGTTCAAATCAAACAGAGTTTCGTTGGTGCCCAACTGCACATTGAAGCTGGCGCTCTGGTTGTTGCCGCCCAAGTTTTCTTCCGAGACGCTGAGGCCGGCAAAGACCCCTGTGGCCGAGCTGACGCCGATGGTGCCGCTCAAGGTGCCGGTGCGGCGCTCTTCCACGTTCACCACCACCACCACCTTGTCGGGATCCTGGCCGGGGTTGAGCCCCACATTTACATCCTGAAAGAGGTTGAGGTTGAAAACCGCCTGCAGGTCTTCCTGGATTTGGTTGCGGTTGAACACATCCCCTGGCTTGGACTTCAGCTCGCGGGTGATGATGAAGTCGCGGGTTTTGGTGTTGCCCTGCACGCGAATATCCTCGATCTCCCCTTCGGCAATTTCCAGGGTGAGAGTGCCATCTTCGGAGGAGCGCACATCTGTCACTTTGGCCAGCACGTAGCCCTTGTCGGCATACCACTGCTCAATCTCGGCCACCGCCGCTTGCAACTTGCCAAAGTTGAGCACCCGCCCTTCCTGGTCGGCAAAGGCCTTCTGGAGCACCTCCGGATCCAAAACTTTTGCCCCTTCCGTGCGCACGGCTTTGAGGGTGGGGTTGGGCTTGACTTCAAAGGTGACTCGCACCCCCAGAGGCGTATCGGAAGGCACCGCCCGCACATCGGCAAAAAAACCGGTGGCAAACACGGCGTTGATGTCTTCCCGCAGTTGGGAACGAGTGGAGACCTCGCCGGCGCGGGTGCGAATAGCCTTGTAAACCTGCTCGATCAGCTCTGGGTCGTCGGTACCCTCGACCACCACTTCTGCCACCAAAACTTCAACTTCTGGCTCGCCGGCGGCGGGGGTAGGTATGGGGGTGGGTTGGGCGGGGGCATCGCCACCGGTGCGCAGATCCAGGGTGCCGGGTTGGGGCTGTGCCCAAGCTGCAGCGGTGTGTAGCACCATCCCACAGGTCAGGGCTGAAGCTAGCCAAGGGCAGAGTTGCCTGGAACAATTCATAGGGATCCCTCGCACACCACAAAGATTGGAAAGCTGGGCCAAGATTGCACTAAAACCCTCTGCCGCCCAGCGGTGGACAATTGCCCTGAATTATATCAACCCCCATCCCTGCGGATCCGAGCATTGCCGCGAGCCGGATTGCGGGCTTGGGCAGTCTGAGGTGCAAGCAGCCGCCTCTTCTTTACGGCAGGCGCAGGGATCCCTGGCAGCGCTGGCCACAGGTCTGCGGCTCGGCTGCCTCGGCGGACAGGTTGGCTTGGGAGTTGAGGATCAGGATTGTGATGGGGGCAGGGGGCGGTGAGGGGCTGCTGCGCCAACCCCACCTGCCAGCGTAGTGCTGCGTTGGGGCGTTGGGCACGACGAAGACGATGTTTTGTAGGACATTGCTTTGCAAAAGGGTGGCGCTGTCGTTTGGGAGTGCCGTCTGCTCAAGGTGGGGGATCTGGGCTAGGGCGGCTGGAGCAAACCCGAAGCTGAGCAGGGCTGCCATTGCAGCGACAAGTTGGGTGGGCAACATTGAGGATTCTCCACAAGACGCCAGGATGCCGACACTTTAGCCTGTTTTGTCCAGAAGGCTCTGTTGACTTGCCGCAAAAAAGCCTGCAAAGAGTGCTCCTTGCAGGCCCCTGTTGCTTATTTGACTGTACTTAACCGTTAGAAAACCCCCAAAGGAAATTAGCTCCCCGGCTCAAACACTTTCAGATCGACTACCTTCCCCCCTTGGAAAGTCCAGTGGGCAAAGGTTCCAGCCACATCCCCCTTCTCGTCGAAGTCCAGCGAGCCGGAAGCGCCGGTGTAGTTGATATCCTCCCCTTGCTTCAGCAGCTCCACCGCCTTGGCCCACTCGCCGGGCAAGATCTCGGTGCCGGGGGGATTGGCCACTTGGCGCAAGGCATCGCGAACGGCAGTGCCATCGGTGCTGCCGGCTTTTTGGATGGCCAAAGCTAAGAGGAAGGCGGCATCATAGGCGGTGTCGATGTAGGGGGTGGGAGGCAGCTCCCCGTAGGCAGCTTTGTAGGCGTCGGCAAAGATCTGGTAGGCTTTGCTGTCGGTGAGGGCCTGGGGCGAGGTGCCGATGGATCCCTCTAGCTTATCGGCTCCCACCTGGGCTGCCAGATCGGGAGAGCGCATGCCATCGGTGAAGACAAAGCGGTCGAATAGCCCTTCTTCCAAAGCTTGCCGCAGGATGACCACGCCGTTTTCGGGGTAGCCGATCAGCACCAACGCCTGGGGATCCCCTTCCTTCAGTTGGGTCAGCTCGCTGCGGTAGGAGGCCTTGCCGGGATCGTAGGGAACAGCTTTGGTGATCTTGCCGCCCTGCTTTTCAAAGGCCGCCTTAAAGCTGTCGGCCAGCCCCTTACCGTAGTCGTTGTTGATGTAGATGACCGCCAGCCGCTCTAGATTCTCTTCGCGGGTAACCTGGGCTAGGGCTACCCCTTGGAAAGCATCAGAAGGAACGGTGCGAAACAGAAAATCGCTGTCCTCTAGGGTGGTGATGGTGGGAGCGGTGGAAGCCGGGGAAATTTGCGGGATCTTGTTGGGAGCTGTCACCGTGGTGGCCACCGGGATGGTGATGCCGCTGCCCAGGGCACCGATAATACCGGCTACCTTCTCCACATTCACCAGCCGCTGAGCGGCGTCGATAGCCGGCTGGGCCGAGGTCTGGTCATCGGCCTCCACTACCTGAGCAGGGGATCCCAAAATGCCACCGGCAGCGTTGATCTGGTCGAGGGCCAGCTTGATGCCCTTGAGGCAATTTTCTCCATAGGCCTGCAGATCTCCTGTCAAAGACAGCAGAGCCCCAATCTTGACCGGCGTTTGAGCAGCCTGCTGGGCCGTGCCGGGCAGCAAAGTGGTGGCCAGAGCAGCCGCCGTCAGGGCAGCCGCCGCCGCAAAGGCGCGTCGGGTGAGTTTGTGCATGCGAGACATAACCAACAACCTCCTGTGAGGCAAGAGAAAGTAGAACTCAGATCCCAAAAGCCAAGTGTTGAATTGTAGCAGTTAGACGTTGGCTCGCCTCAAAGCGTTCCCCACTCCCTCAAAAAAGATGGCTCCAGAAAACAAGCGGGCCAGACTCAGTATCTCGCCCGTTCCCTAGCTGCCGCAGGGTTGGCTGCCACCTCCAAGGGCAGTTGCTCCCAGAGGGATCCGGGAAGGATAATAAGCAAACTCGGCAATTGGGCTCATTATATTGAAATACTGAACTCATCGGGCAGCGTGATTGTTATCGACGACATCTCCAAACGGTTTGGCGGCATCAGCGCGGTAGATCACTGTTCCTTCCGCATTGAAACCGGTCGGATCACGGGCTTGATCGGCCCCAATGGGGCCGGGAAAACCACGCTTTTCAACATCATCGCCGGGTTCGTTCGGCCCAGTAGCGGACGCATCTGGCTGGATGGGGAAGACATCACCGGCCTGCCCCCCCACCATCTGTTCCGGCGCGGCCTGGTGCGCACCTTTCAGATCCCGCGCGAGTTTGGCCGCATGACCGTCCTGGAGAACTTGATGGTCGTCCCGCCCCAACAGGTGGGGGAGAACCTGTTCAATGCCTGGTTCCGCTGGCGGCAGGTGCAACGACAAGAACGCAACCTGCAAGCTCGGGCCGAAGAGGTTTTGCAACGGCTCAACCTCATCCATCTGCGGGATCAACTGGCCGTCACCCTTTCCGGTGGGCAGAAGAAGCTGCTGGAACTGGGGCGCACCCTCATGGCCGATGCGCGGGTGATCCTACTGGACGAACCGGGGGCCGGCGTCAACCGCACGTTGCTGGCGGATCTGATGCGCTTTATCGAGTATCTCAACCGCGAGCGCGGCTGTACCTTCTGCATCATCGAGCACGACTTGGATCTGGTAACCCGTCTCTGCGACCACGTGGTAGTTATGGCCGCCGGCAGGGTGTTGACCCAGGGATCCATGGAGGAGATTAAACAAAACCCAGCCGTGCGGGAGGCCTATCTGGGATCGGTGGCGCTGGCCGACTCCCTGAGTCCATCCAAACCCTCTTCTCTGCCTTCGGAGGGATCCCTCTCATGACCCCTTTGCTGGACATCCAAGATCTCTACAGTGGCTACCGGGGGGTGGACATCCTCAAAGGGATCCACTTGAAGGTGAACCCTGGCCAAATCGTGGTGATCATCGGCCCCAACGGAGCGGGCAAATCGACGGTACTGAAATCTTTGTTTGGCCTAGCCACCATCCGCACAGGCCGGGTGCTGTTTCAGGGATCCGACATCACGCATCTCCCTGCCGAGCAACTGGTGCGACGGGGGATCGGCTTTGTGCCCCAAACCAACAACGTCTTTCCTTCCCTCACCGTGCAGGAAAACTTGGAGATGGGGGCCTTCATCCGACGCGATGGCTATGCCGCCCAACTGGAGCGGGTTTATGAGCTGTTTCCGCCCCTGCAAGAGAAGCGGCGCCAGGTGGCGGGATCCCTGTCGGGCGGACAGCGGCAGATGCTGGCTATGGGACGAGCGTTGATGGCAGAGCCACAGTTGTTGTTGCTGGATGAGCCGACAGCCGGCCTGTCGCCCCTGTACATCGAGCAGACCTTTGCCCTCCTGCGGCAGATCAACCGCCTTGGCGTCAGCATCCTCATGGTGGAGCAGAATGCTAAGCAGGCCCTGCAGATGGCGGACTGGGGCTACGTCTTATCTATGGGAGAAAACCGCTTCGAGGACACCGGCCCCAACCTGTTGAACAATCCCGAGGTGCTGGAGCTGTTTTTGGGCGGTTGAGGCCCTCACCCCCGGCCCCTCTCCCCGAGGGGATCCACCCTCACCCCCGGCCCCTCTCCCCGAGGGGATCCACCCTCACCCCCAGCCCCTCTCCCCGAGGGAGAGGGGAGCTAGGCGGGGCTGGCGCAGTTGAGCCGCTTGCTTGAGGAGAGCCTCTACAAAGGTCATCGCTTCTTGGGCGGAGTGACCGGCGGCCAGTTGGGCCAATTCTTCGCGGCGTTCCCGTTCTCCTAGCAGTTCCACCCGCACAGAAGTTCGTTTTTGCTGCACCACCTTGTAAACCCGCAGGTGGTGATCTGCCAAGGCAGCGATCAGGGGCTGGTGGGTGACGCAGAGGATCTGGTGATCTTGGGCGATGCTGTGCAACTGGGTGGCGATGGCTTGGGCCACTTTGCCGGACACACCGGCATCGATCTCGTCAAAAACCATGGTGGTCACCGGATCGATGCGGCTGAATACGGCTTTCAGGGCCAGCAAAAAACGGCTCATCTCGCCGCCGGAGGCGATGCTGGCCAGAGGCTGTAGGGGCTCACCCGGGTTGGGGCTGAACCAGAAGCTCACCTGATCCACCCCTTCTGCCGTCGGGGGGCCGGGTTGGATCCGCACCTGGAATTGCACTGCGCCCATCCCCAGCAGCTTGAGCTCCTCAAGAAGGGCCTCTTCCAGTTGGCGGGCCGCCTGGTGGCGCAGTTGGGAGAGCACTCGGCAATGGCACTCCAAGTCTTGGGCAGCTTTGTCCAGCCGTGCCTGCCATTCCTCCAGGTCGGTGTTGTCGCCTCGCAGTTGGGCCAACTCGGCCTGCACCCGCTCCGCATGGGCCATCACCTCGGCCAAGGTGGGGCCGTATTTGCGGCAGGCTTGTCGGAGTTGGGCAAGGCGCCGTTCAATTTTATTCAACCGACCGGGATCCGCCTCCAGCGTCTCGCCGTAGCGCAGCAGCTCTCGCCCCACCTCCTCTACCTGAATGAGGGCGCTGCTGAGCATTTCGGCCAGAGGGGCCAGGTCGGGATCCCGCTGGGTCATAGCTTGCAGTAACCGTTCGGCCTGGCCCAACAGGTCGGCGATGGCCGGTGAGCCGCTGTCATTTTGGTAGAGCAGTTGGTGGGCTGCGTAACTTTGCTGCTGCAGCTCCACCCGGTGGGCCAGGCGATCCCGCTCCCGCTCCAGTTTGGCCAGCTCGTCGGGATCCTCCAGCCGCAGGGCGAGCAGTTCTTGCGCTTGCAACTGCAGCAGGTCTAGCCGTTGCAGGCGCAGTTGCTGGTTTTGCCGGCGGGATTCTGTCTCTGTTTTCAGATAGTTCCAAGTTTGGTAGAGGGCGGCCACTTCTGCGCGTGTTCGCAGCAGCTTTTCGCCGCCAAAATCGTCCAGCCAACGGCGCTGGGTTTGCGGAGATTGGATTTGAACCGTTTGCCCCTGGGCGGTGATCTCCACCAATTGGGAGCGCAGGCTGAGCATCTGGGCTTTGTTCACCAGCACCCCATTCACCCGCGAACGACTGGTGAGTTTGCCGTTGCGCAACAGCAGTTCGCGGCTACAGACCAAGCCCTCCTCTAGGGGGTCGATTTGTTCTTGTTCTAGCCAGGCTGCCAGCTCGGGATTGAGATGGAAAACCGCTTCCACCAGACCTCGCTCGCTGCCGCTGCGCAGGGCTCGCGCCGGCCCGCCTAGGGCGGCATCCAGGGCGTCGAGAATGATGGACTTGCCCGCGCCCGTTTCTCCGGTCAGCACGTTCAGCCCCGCCCGAAAGGGAATCTCCAAGTGCTCGATCAGGGCAAAGTTCTCGATCCGCAGCAGGCGCAACATAGGGATCCCGTGTGCTCAGTTGGCAGTTTTGAGGATTCTGTCTCACGTTAGCGTACCTGCCATCCCTCGCAGCGAGACGGAGTTCTCTGGTTTCCCCGCAATGGGTTTCGCGGCACTCCCCCTGCCGTTGCAACGGATCCCTTGGCTTTGGGTGGCCCAGGGGTTTGATCAACAACTTCCCCCATCGCAATGCCGTTCTCGGTCGCCCCTCTACAGCTGCAGAGCTGGATTTTCTACAACAGCCGGGGTCTTTTGTCTGAGGGGGGGGCGATAGCGGCCAGAGGGTAGCGCTCCATCAAGTAGCAGAGGCAGTCTTGGCGGATGATGCGGCTGTTGAGGGTGAGCATGCTCGGCATAATGGGCACGCGGGTGCGAATTTCGCCATCTTGGGCATAGAAGAAGCGATCGGCCACATTTTGGCCCTGCTCGTCTTGCACGTCGAGGTGAAAGCCGTTGCTCGTCCAGCCGATGCGGGTGTGGGGAGGGAGCTCCCGGAAATTGAAGAGATCCAAATCGGGGGGAAAGCGCAGGTGTGGGTCGTCCACCTCTTCCCCAAAGCTGAAGCTCACCTCGTCTGGGATCTTGACGATGGCAACGCTGTGGAACAGGTCGATATCCTGGCTAAGGACGGGGCGCTGAGGGATTGCTGACAGGTGCAGGCAGGCTTCCAGAAATTCGCGGGCATGTTGGGTGCCGTGGGGCTGATCCGGCTTGCCACATTCCAGGGTTACCGCCGGCCAGAAGCGACCAAAGGCCATGCTCTGTACCCCTTCCGGTTTGGTGAAGTAGAGGACGGTGCGCCCAAACAGGGTGGCCAGGTGCAGGGTAGAAGCATCTAAGTAGTTGACACAGGCGTAGTGGGGGTTGGTGCCGGTGTTGTTGTGAATATCGACGCTGGCAAACACGCCCCGCTGCTGCATCTGCTGCAGGACGGCCTGGGCCATGGCGTGTTCGGGGGTGGAGCCGGGGCCCCAGATGCGGTTGTAGTCCGGTTGGCCGTCTAGCCGCCGTTGTCCTTGGCGAGCAGCCCACACATTGCCGATGAAAAGGGACAGGGAACGGGGCAGTTCCCGCTGGACGTAGCGGCGCAGAAGCTGTCGCACCGCCTGCCAGCCGGTGACCTCGTTGCCGTGCAGCAGGACGGACACAAACAAGGGGGGATCCCGTCGTCCTGCCAGATGGATGAGGGTTGGCCCGCCCAATCGGTCGTAGAGTTGATGGGCTTCTAAATCTAGGAGTTGCTCCGGCAGGTGATCGAGAACAGTGAGCATACGGTTTTTTGGACAAGCACCTCAACGCAAACCTTTTGGCTGCTCAAGGGCGGAGGGGATCCGGGAAACAGGCCCCCACCCCCAGCCCCTCTCCCATTGGGAGAGGGGAGATGGAGATTGGGGTAGCGAACTGTCTCATCCTTAGCTGGAGGTAAACAACTGGCTGTCGTGCTTGTGGCTTAGGTCGCCGCCCTGACCTTTGAGAAAGCATCCCTTCCGATGCAGGCATGCCCAAGCGGTGACCTATCCCCCCCGCCGGCAACTATGGGGAGACGGCTTCCCTAGCCGAGATCCCAGGTGTGTACCGGCTGACCTTGCCGCTGCCGTTCCCAGTAGGCACAGGTCAATTGTTGCATATCTTTACCATGCCGGGCCACGTAGCGGCGCTGCCAGGTGGCCCCATTCTGCCCCGACTCGACACGGCCGCGGAGAATGCCCAGGTACTCCTGGATGTCCTGGGGCGCCAAGTCCAGTTGCGCCAAGCCCGCCTCTGCTTGCGGGAGCAGCTCTTGCAGCAACAATTGGCGCAGGGATCCCTGCCAACCGTTGAGCCAGGTGATGGGGGCCTCGAGGCCGAAGCGGGCGGCCGTATAAAAATTGGCGCGGCACTGGGCAAAGCTCAGCTCCTGCTCCGGGGGAAGAGGTCGGGATCCCAGAGCTTGCACCAGGCCAAAGTAAAAGGCCGCATTGGCGATCATGTCCGGCAGGGTGGGGCCTGCTGCAGCCACCCGCTGTTCGATGCGCAGGTGGGGAACGGGATCCAAGCCGATGAGGGGGCGGTTCCAGCGCCAGATGGTGCCGTTGTGCAGACGCAGGTGGGCCAGCTCCGAGGGAGCAGCGGCTAACCTTTGCGGCAACACCACCGGGTAGCGGTGCAGATTTTCCCAGAACAGCTCCATTAGGGATCCCTGGACATAGCCTTGCCCGAAGGTAACGCGAGCTTGGTGGGTGGGGGCGAGGGGGGGTGGGCCATCCAAGGCTTGCTCAAACACCGGGATGCGGGTTTCCGCCCACAGGTCGTGCCCAAACAGATAGGGAGAATTGGCTGCCAGGGCTACCAAGGGGGCCGATACGAGCAGGGAAGCGTTGAAGTAGCGGGCTGCCTGGTGGGGCGACACCTGCAGATGGATTTGAAAAGAGGTGGTGGCTGCCTCCAGCATAACGTTTGGGTGGGTGACGCGCAGCAGGGTGGCAGGCCCTGCGATCGCCAGCCCCAGGGGCGGGATCCCTGAGGGTTGCTCGCGCCGGTGCAGTTTCAGGATCTGCTCGTTGAGGGCCAGGTAGCGCTTGCGGGGGGAGATCATCTCCAAAGTGAGCTGCTGCTGCTGCAGCGTGGGCAAAATGCCGATGGTCATCAGCCCCGCCTGCAGTTGCTCGGCCACTCGGCAGCAGCGATCCCAGGTCTGTTCCAGCTCTTGGCGGAGCTGCTGCAGAGCGGATGCAGCCAAAACCTGGGGCCGGCTGTTGAGCTCGATGTTGAAGCGGGCCAGTTCCGGCACCACCAGCGGGTCGTTGACAGCCTCCAGGTAGGCTGAGTTGATCGGGGCCGGATCCCCCTGAGGAGTCACCAGCCAAGCCTCCAGCTCAAACCCACCCACCGGGGATCCCTGGGCAAAAGGCTGACAGGCGGGATCCAGCCCCGGCGCGGCGGCCAGCCAGCGGTCCAGCAGATCTGTCTCCTGCTGCAGCCGAGCTTTGAACTCGGCAAAGTCCTCTGCGCCAAAGCTGAAGGAGGCAATCTCCTGGCCCATCGAGACAACTCCGCGGCTCCCCTGGATGAGAACATCGTAACTACTCTTGTCAGCCCCGACTTGAGCACGAGAAGGAAAGAACTTCGTGATAGTTAAGCCACAAGATCACCCCGACCTAGGGCAAGATAGAGCGGCGCTCCGTCACGCGGTCGCTCTGCTGCTGGCGATCCGGGCTGACGGCCCAAGCCTCGAAGATCAGCTCGGGGACACCAGGAGGGATCGTCAGGCGGGTGAGGGCTTGCCACTGCCCTTGGTCGTCGCGGGAGAAGTCCAGCAACCAACGGGGCCCATCCACCAAAGAGCGGGTGCGGCCATGCTTCACCCAAAACTTGATCCAAAAAGGAGCTTGATGGGGCGATCCGGCAGGGTCGGCCATGGGGGGCAAGCGCAACACCACATCGAAGTTGTCTCCGGCTCGGAGTTGCTCCGGCACCACCAGTTGAGGAGTGGGACAAAGCGAGTTTGAGGACTCCGTTCCGCTTACGCGACCAGAGCCCTCCGGGATCCCAGCCCGTGCCTGCGTTGGCAGGACGGACTCTAGGCAGGGTGGCTCAGCTTGGGCAGGTGAGGGAGGCAACTCTGCCGTCTCCGCTGGGGACTCCGTCCAAGGGTCGCGAACAGACAGAGGTTGAGCAGATTGCAGGGGATCGTCCTCGGGAGAGGGGGTCTCGCGCTCCCGTCGCAGGGTGGAGTCTTCTTCTGGGGCGCTGTGCTGCCAGATGCGCAACAACTTTTGCAGGGTGCGTTCCGGAGACAGCAAGGTTGGCGTCGGGGCGGGACTGCTGCTTGCAGCTTGGGGGGAGGCTTCCCGCAACTGCGGGATCCCCGAAGAGGAGGCAGGCAGCTCTCCACCTTGGCTTCGGCAGCGGATGGAAAAAGGAATGGTCAAGGGTTGCCGGTTGGGATCCCCCCACGAGGAAGGGGTGAGGCGCAGTTCTCCCTGCAAAGGCTGGAGCCAAGCGTGGCTCGGCAGAGTGATGGGGATGCTGAACACCGCCGTCCGAGCTTCTGCCGGAAATTGGATCAGCCGTTGCCCTTGGAAAATTGGGTTCTCTCCCCCTTCTTGCCAAACCCGTACCCGTAGCTCGCCGCTGCAGCCGATCCGCCCCGTCAACACCAGCACCTCATCGGGGGATCCCTCCAATTCGCTGTGCATCAGGGAAAACAGCTCTGGTGGGACGGCAGCCGCTTTGGTCTGGGCAGAGGGTTCGGGCCCCGTTGGCTGGGCCGCCAAAGGTGCTGCGGGTTCCGGCTGAGCTGAGACGGGCACAACCTGGAAACGCAGGCAGTTGTTCAGCTCTGTCTCACCGAACAGCTCGGCGATCAAATCGGCATCGCGACAGTGCAATTCCCAAAAGCCAGGGGTGAGGTGGGTGGCCGGCAAAATGATGCCGATCCCTTCCTCGTTGGTGCGCACTGAACGGGTTTGGATTTGCGCAGGAGTGGCAGCAGTGGATCCTGGATTCTGTCGGACTTCCACCGTAATGGTGAAGTGGGGCTGGGGGGAACGGGCAACGATGGTGTAGGTGTCCTCTTCTAGAACGGCCCCCTCGGCTGGTACCGGCTGCCACTCTTCTTGGCCGTTACGCCGCACCCAAAAACTCAACATCGCTCATCACCTCTGGGACGCCAAATACTTCACCAGGTCAGCTTGCAAGAGGGTTTGCTGCTGCCCCGTGGGCAAGTGCTTGAGCTGCACTTCTCCGGCCCCAGCTTCTGCATCTCCCAGCACAACAGCCCAAGTGGCGCCGCCGCGGCTGGCCCGTTTGAACTGCTTGCTGAAGGCGCTGCCGCTGAGATCCAGCTCGGTGCAAAAACCGGCCTGGCGCAGGGCTTGGGCAATTTGAAGGGATTGAGCCTCGGCTTTGGCTCCGCGGGAGATCACGTAGATGTCCAGCGGCCTTACCACCCCCTCTGGCTGCTTCTTTTGCAACAGCAACACCAGCCGCTCCAGGCCAATGGCCCAGCCCACTGCCGGGGTGGGAGGGCCGCCCAGCTCTTCCACCAGGCCGTCGTAGCGACCGCCCCCGCAGACGGTGCTCTGGGATCCCAGCTCCGGCGAGATGATCTCAAAGGCGGTGTGGGTGTAGTAGTCCAAGCCGCGCACCAGGTAGGGATCCAGCTCAAAGGGGATGTCTAGGGCTTGGAGATGGGCCTGCACTTGCTCAAAGAAGGCCCGCGAGTCGGCGCTGAGGTAATCCGGCAGCTTGGGGGCCCTCTCGGCAATGGCACGGGTGCGGGGATCCTTGCTATCCAGGATGCGCAGCGGGTTGCGGCCAAGGCGCTCCTGCGAGTCGGGATCCAGCTCCTCCTTCAGGGGGGTGAGGTAGTCCACCAAGGCTTGGCGGTAGGCCCGCCGATCCTGCGGATCCCCAAGGGAGTTGAGCCGCAAGGTGAGGTTCTCCGCCCCCACCGCCCGCAGCAGATCCCAGGCCAAGGCGATGACCTCAGCATCGGCGCGGGGATCGCGGCTGCCCAGCAGCTCCACCCCCAACTGGTGGAACTGACGCTGCCGCCCTGCCTGGGGACGCTCGTAGCGAAACATGGGCCCACAGTACCAGAGGCGCTGCACATCGCCCGCCACCTGCAACCCGTGTTGGATGTAGGCCCGCACCACGCCGGCGGTGTTTTCGGGGCGCAGGCTCACCTCCTGCTCGCCGCGGGTGCTAAAGGAAAACATCTCCTTGCCCACCACGTCGGTGGCGCTGCCAATGCTACGGGCAAAGAGTTCCGTCAGCTCCAGAATCGGGGTGCGGATCTCCTGGTAGTTGGCCCGCCCCAAGATCTCGCGGGCGCTGGCCTCCACGCGCTGCCACAGCCTCACCTCCGGCGGCAGGATATCGCGGGTGCCCCGCACCGCCTGGATCATCTCCATGCCTGCTCTCCCTTTTTGGAGCCGCGCCAATGGCGATTGTTGTTATCCATCCATCAATTATCGACGACAGCGCTCCGCACTGCTAACAAGACAGGCTAAGCTCGCCCAGAGCGAGGATGCCGTTCGAGGAGCGGAAGCAGATCCCAGCCCAGGTAGGGGGTAGCAATTTGGCTGGCGGCAACAACAGCGGCGGTGGTGGCCCGCAAAATGGTGGGGCCGAGAGAGACCGGTACTCCCCCATGTTCCTCGGCCTGCCGACGTTCGGCAACTGTCCAGCCCCCCTCTGGGCCGATGGCCATAGCCAGGACGAGCTCCTTCTGCGGCATCCCCAGCTTCGGCAGGGCTTGCACCAGCAGGGGGACGTTCTCTCGAGCGACGGCTATACCCCACCAGTCGGCCCTGAGCTCGGCCAGCCAACTTGTCCAAGGGGTCGGGGGATCAACCTGGGGCCAGCGCAGCCGCTCACATTGTTCGGCGGCCTCCTGCACAATTTTCTGCCAGCGTTCCCGCCGGCCAGATCCCGGCTCCACCACGGTGCGCTCCGTCAGCAGAGGAGTAATGCGTGCTGCCCCCAGCTCGGTGACCTGGCGAAACACCTCATCAAACCCCGGCCCCTTGACCACCGCCAAGCCCAGATGCAGGTAAACGGGCAACTCCCGCGGCAGCGTCTCCACCTCGCCCGCAATTTGGGATCCCTGCGGCTGCCAATGGGCCAGCCACAGCTTGCCGGAGCCATCCAACACCAAGAACGGATCCCCCGGCTTGAGGCGGCGCACCCGCTGTAGGTAGTGCCGCTGCGGGCTGGTCAAATGCAGCCCACCAGCGGGATCCCGCTGCGCCGGGTCGATGGCCAGGCGGGGCAGGGAACTCAGGTCGTGCGTGCGTTCAGACAGCACCACTCCCCCCGTCGCCAGAGGGCTGCCACCACCCATTCATTGGCCTCCAACATCTCCGCCACCAACTTGGCCTGCTCGATGAGGATACCGCTGAGGATCAGCCATCCCCCCTTTTTCACCACCAGGCCAAACTCCGGGATCATATCCAAGATCACGTCCGTCAAGATGTTGCACACCAGCCCGTCCACCACCTCGGGAATATGCTCCAGGCTGCCTTGAGCCACCACAATGCGATCCGTCAGGCCGTTGAGATCCCGGTTCTGGAGCGTGGCCTGCACCGCCAGCGGGTCGATGTCCACCGCAAACACCCGCTTTGCCCCCAAAAGAGCCGCCGCCACCGACAAAATGCCCGAGCCACAGCCTACATCGGCCACCGTCACCGCCAGGGGATCCCCGCTCTCCAGGCGCATCTCCAAAGACTCCAGACAGAGCTGGGTGGTGGGGTGCGTGCCCGTGCCAAAGGCCATGCCCGGATCCAGCCGCAGCAAGAGACGACCGGGGTGGGGGGGTGGATCCAGCCAGGCCGGACAGATGAGCAGCTTGTCCCCGACCGGTTCGGGCTGCCAGTGCTGCTTCCAACTGTTGCTCCAATCCTCTGCCTCTATGCGTTCCCAGCGCAGTTTGGGAAGGGGCTGGCCGGCAACAAGGGCGTCTTGCCGCAGGCGCAGCGCCAGAGCCGCCAAATCCAGAAGCGTGGCGCGGAACCAGGGCAAATAGGCGTGAATGCTGATTCGATCTTCGCCGTAGGCCTGGCTGGCCATGCCCTGACAGCCAAAGCTCTCCAGCCGCCAAAAGATCTGATCCTCCTGGGCAGGGGCAGCAATGATGTTGAGATCCCACCAGGCCCCAGCCGGATCCGGCCCTTGGGCAGGCGAGAGCGGGCTGAGGTTGGCAACGGTCGTGCTCACTAGGGATCCCTTCAACAAACCTAAGGAAAACCGAAATGTTGGCTAACAGAATAGTGATCCAAGTCGCCAGCAGGCTAGCACTTAATACAGCACTCTACATCAGAAATTGGAGCCCTCCCCTCAATTCATCGTTTAGGCTCTAAGAGCCTGCCCCATTGTTCCTGGTTAATCTGGGATTTGAAGGCGCACGCTGTTGGCTCAGCAGCGACGCAGGGATCAACTCCCCCCAATTGGGGGATGGCCCTCAGCGGTTCCTTGGATGTCCAGCTCAGCCTTATGAGATAGATTAAATCCAAAAGTATTGAACAAGAATTGGGTACAGCGTTGACGTTCACTTCGAGCCCCAGTGATTTTACGGATAGATGGGGTTGGGTTAGGGCGTGTTGAGGAACGATGGAGAAGGAGCAATGCAGGTGGCAAGGCCGATGTCAACCGAGCAGTCAGCGCAGCAGCCGAAGGTGGCTCCTCTTGCCAGAGGGGAAAGGGCTGCCCATGAGGATCCCCAGCCGCTCAAAGTCAGCACTCACAAGGACTCCGTCCCGCTGACGCGAACGGCTCTCATGCAGCGCTTCAACCAGAGCTTTCCGCCTTTTTATAGCCAGTTTGTCAGCAGCGAGGTGCAGGCCCAAAATCTGCGCTTGGCCTATGCCCTCTACCAAACCCGCAAGGCCGTGGTACAGATGCAGGACGAGCGCGGCAAGACGGTGGTTTGTCTGGCCTATCGCAACCGACCTTCTCTGCTCAGCGACCTGTTTGGGGTGCTCACGGCATTCAATCTCTCGGTACACGGCATCCATCTCTACGGGCAGATCTACGCACCCCACTTGGTTTTTATTCGGGTCACTGTCTCCCGCGATGGCCACAGCCTTTCTGCCCAAACCAAGCTCAACCTAGAACGGGCTATTCACGAGTGCTTGGCAGGAGTGTTTCCCGTTCATGAAACCTTGGCGCTGGAGTTTGATCTCAAGGCCGGCTTGAAAGACACCCAGGTTTCTTTTTATTTTGACCCGGTGTTTCATCTGCCCACGCTGTTGGTGGATGTGGACAACCAGCCGGGCGTGTTTTACCGGGTGATGACCGCTCTGGCGCAGGAGGATTTGACTGTGGTTAACCTCAATCTGATGCTCCGCCGCAAGCAGACGCGCTTCATTTTCTACTTGCTGGGGCCGGATGCAACTCCAACCATGCCAGAGTTCCTAGGGCAAAAATTGGCGTTGAGCATCCGGCAGCGGCTGCAAGGGGATCCCGTCTAGAAAGGACTCCGTTCGAGTAGCGCGAACGGCACTAGATGGGCATAGGACTGGGGGGCAAGTCAAAAAGGACGGTGCTCATGTAGCGCTCGGCCCAGGCGGGGCCAAAAGCTTTTTCTAGAACGCGGCGGGTGCGGTCGTTTTGCTGTTGCTGGCTGCAGTAGCGCTGCTGCCCTTGGTAGTGGGCCAGGATCTGTGCGGGATCCGTCTGCGGGGGGAGCTGTTGCGCCAGCCGGCAGTGGATTTCCAGATAACGGCAGGCGAAATCCAAAAAGCGGTCGGCTTCCGCCTCATCGCCGGGCCGGATAAACAGACAGTAAGGGGAAAAAATCGTCCCCCACGGCGGCAACTGGCGCCGGTTTTGGAAAGGGGCGAGATGAGCTCCCAAAGCTTCCAGCTCTTGGACATAGGGATCTGGCAAAGTGGGGGTGACCGGCGAGAGATCGACGATGGCGGCGCTCACCTGGCCGCGGCCGGCCACAATATCACAGCCAAACAGCGGCAGCGGGTACTGCGGCTGCGGAAACATGACGCAGTGGAGAATATCCAGGCTTTGCCCGGCCTGGGCCAGCTCCAGGTGCAGCTTGCGAAAGGGATCCCCTTGGTAGCAGCGGTTTTCGATCTGCAATTTCTCCCCCTCTAGGCGGCCCTCCACATAGCCCAGATCCTCCGGCAGGGCATAGGGAGCCAGGGCGAGGTGGGATCCCCAGATCTCTAGGATCGCCTCGCAGAGACGCCGGATAAGGGGGTGCAGTTGGGTTTGCAGAGCAGGGGCGGTGAACATGGGAGCCAAGAAGACTGGTTAAGCGACAAGTCCTCGGAAGCCCCGCCGGGCCAATCCCCAAAGGTGCCTTCCTGAAACCCAGGTTTCAGTAAGCTGAGGTGGGACTTAACAAAGCAAGGGATCCCAGCCAGTCCAGGGCTGCCGGGGGCTTTGGCGGAGGTTGAGAGGGCCGGGTGCTGACCCTACCAGGCGTTGGCAGCGTTGAGCGCCATTGGATTGCTCGAAGACGGAAGGGGTGGGATTCGAACCCACGGTGACCTTGCAGTCACAACGCTTTTCGAGAGCGTCACAATCAACCACTCTGTCACCCTTCCAGTCTGCATAGGGCTTTACCATCTTAGCGGCAAACCGGATATCCTGCTCAAATCCCCCGCAGGATGCAGTTGATGGGAAAGTGCTCCGCACCGGCGGAGCCCAGATGAGATCATGAGGATATGGTTGCTCTATCCATTCACCACTTTCGCCAGGCCAAACAGGCGGGCCAACCCTTGGTGGCCCTTACGGCTGCCGACTACGCCACGGCGCGGATTTTGGATCAGGCCGGCATCGACTTGATCTTGGTGGGCGACAGCCTGGCCATGACCAACTTGGGGTATACCAGCACTCTGCCCCTGACCCTGGAACAGATGATCCACCACGCCCAGGCGGTGCGTCGCGGGGTGGAGCGGGCCTTTTTGGTGGCCGACTTGCCCTTTTTGACCTATCAAGTCCACAAAGAACAAGCTCTCCTCTCGGCAGGGCGGCTGATGAAGGAGGCAGGGGTAAACGGGGTCAAGCTGGAGGGGGGCTACCCCGACATGGTGGAAACGGTGGCCTTTCTCGTACAGCGAGGGATCCCAGTTTTGGGCCATATCGGCCTCACCCCGCAGGCCAAACATCAACTGGGGGGCTATCGCCAGCAGGGCAAAACCACTCCAGAGGCCGAGCGCCTGCGGCAGGAAGCCCTCAGCCTGGAGCAAGCCGGAGCCTTTGCCCTGGTTCTGGAACACATGCCGGCGGAATTGGCTGCCCAAATCTCGGCCCAGGTGGGGATCCCGACCCTGGGTATTGGGGCCGGGCCAGCCTGCGACGGCCAGATTCTGGTCACCCACGACCTGCTGGGGCTGAGCGAGCGGATCCCACCTTTTGCCAAGGCTTATGCCAACTTGAGGCAGGCGATCCAAGAAGCGGTGGAAGCGTTCGCCGAGGATGTCCACAACAAAGCGTTTCCCCCCCCCTGAAGAGATCCCCTGCAAACTTGGGGCGGCCGCTGGCAGCCTCTGTCAGGGATCCCTCACCAGCACCGTCCCGCTCACCACAGCACTTTGCCCCAACCGGTCGAAGACCCGCAAACTGAGCAGGTAGGAGCCGGGCGTCAAGCTCAGGGGGGGGCGAATGCGGAAGCGGGTTGTACAGGACACCTCTCCAGACACACAATTGACTTGGGCTGCCGATAGCGTCTGAACCTCGATCCCCGACCAGGACACCTGAAACGCCAGCTCCGCCGGGATCCGACCCGGCACCGACACGGAAACCCCCAGCTCCAAAAAACCGCCCCGGCTGACTACAGACGGAATGTCGCTGCTGGTAATTAGAGGTGGCAGAGGAGTGTTGGCGGTGATCGCGTCGGCACCGCAACTAGCCAGGGTTGTCCCCAGCAAACCCAGCAGCAGTAGCCAAGGTTTGGATCCCAGCTTCATCACAAGGTTCAGCCCGAAAACTCATCTCCCCAGTATAGAAGCGGCGGCAACAGGCTTAGCGTCAGTTTTGGAAAAAGCTAAAAATTTACGCCACATATAGTGCCAAGCTGGATTTTCGCCCAGGCCATCTGCTACAGTAAGGCCCATAACCTGTCGAGCAGTGGTCATGGAAGGGGAAGAGGAGCTAAAGGCTTTGCGGGCGCGGGTGCGCAGCCTGGAGCGATCCCTGGCAGAATCGGAGGCGCTGTCGTTGCAGCAGATTGAGTGTACCCATCGCTTGGAACGTCAACTGCTGGAAGCGCAGGCCCAGATTCAAGAGCGGGATCAAGCTTTGCAGGCGTGTCAAGAAGAGCGAGAGCGGCTGGCACAACGTCCTACCCTAGAGGCTTTTCAACTGCAGCAACAGCACATCGAAGAACTGCAGAATCTCCTGTGGGAAATGGAGCGCCGTCCAACGCTGGAGCACTACCACATTCTGCAGCAGCAGTTGCAAACCAGCCAGACGGAAATCGAAACCCTCAAGACAGAATTGCAGCGGCGCGTCGATCCGGCCCGCTTTTACCAACTGCAGCAGGAGCTCCTGGAGCTGAAACAGCAGGCCGGCCAATTGGCGGAATACGCCGTCAAGTTGCCGCAGGTGCAGCTTTTACAAGCCCAATTGCAGCTCCGTGTACAAGAGCTGGAAGAGGAAAAGGCGCAGTTGCAGGCGCAAATCCAGGAGCTGGCCGGTCGGCCTTCTGCCCAGGAATTGGAAACCCTGCGGACGGAGCTGGAAGCTGCCCACCGCCAGGCCGAAGCGGAGTGGCAACGTCTGCAAACCCATCTGGAGGGCGAAAAAGCCCACCTCGAGGCCGAGCTGGCCACGGCCCGGCAGCAGATTTGCCAGTTGGAGGAACGCCCTACTCCGGAGCAGTGGGCGCGCCTGCAAGCGGAGCTGGAGCACCTGCGCCAACAAGCCTCTTTTGCCAAAGCGGAGCGGGCCACTCTCCTGGAAGAGTTACAGCAGAGCCAGCAGCGGCAGGCGGAGCAGGCCCAGCAAATTGCCAGGCTGGAAGCAGAACTCCAGGCCTTGCGCCAAGAGCCACCCTCGGCAGCAGCCCCGGTGGATCCCAGCGGCGAGGTAGAGCCTCTGCAGGCCCAGCGGATCCTAACCCTAGAAGAGCAGGTGCGGGCTCTCACCCGTGAGCTCGACGCCCTGCGGGCCGAGCGGGATCAGCTTATGCAAGAGCTGGACCAGCGACCCACTCGAGAAACCCTGGAGGAACTCCGGCGAGGGCGGGAACTGGCCGAGGCCCACCATCTGGTCAGCCAAAAACAGATCGAGAAGTTGCAGCAGCAGGTGATGGCTTTGAAAACCGAGTGTGTGCAGGCCCACGCCTACGCGCAAACTCAGGAAAAAGAGGTGGCCCTATTGCTGCAGCGTAACCAGGAGCTGGAGGAGCAACTGGCCGCCCTGCGGCAGTCGGCTCCCTCTCAACCTGCGGCTGTCGAGGCCAGGTCTGGCCGTCCGGTTGGTGCTGCGCACCGCTGGCCCGACCAGGAACGGGCGCCTGAGCAGCCTGCTCCCTCCCCAACCACCGTCCGCCCCACAACTGGGAGAACGCCCGCCGGCGGGATCCCGACTCTGACCCTCGAGGAACGGCAGGATCGGGCGGAAAAGCTCCTAAGACGCTCCGCCTTGGCCTCTGCACGGGCCGGGGGAGAAGGGGGTAGTCGCAGCCGCATCGAGTTGCCGGCTTTTGTGCAGCGGCGGCTCTACTGAGCGCTCCATTCTCGGGGATGCAGCGGCTCTCCCGCCTGAAAACGGGGCCAGGCCCAGCGCAGCAGGGATCCCAGTTGGGCATGGAATCGCTGCGGGGCAAATTGCAGGGCGTGGGCGCGAATCTGTTGCGGATCCCATTCCCGACGATCTGCCTGGCGCAGCCCTTCCACCAACGCTTCCACGCTAGCCTCGGGAACGAGGATCCCAGTTTGGCCGTGGACGACGGTCTCGCGGGTGCCGCCTCGGTCGAGAGCGACCACGGGGCGGCCACAGGCTTGTGCCTCCACCGGCACCAGGCCAAAATCTTCCTCCCACGGGAACAGCAGCACCCGGCAGTGGGCCAGCAGCTCCTGCAGACGGTCTTGGGGCTGGTGGGGTAAAAACTCGACTCGTGGCCCTGCCAGTTGCTGAAGTCGCGGCAGCTCCGGCCCTTCCCCCACGATCAGCAGGCGGCGGCCCAGCCGTTCACAGGCCGCAATGGCCAGATCCACCCGTTTGTAGGGCACCAACCGCCCCGCCACCAGGTCGTAGTCGGCTCTGGGATCCGCCACCGGCTCGAACCCCTGCAGCGGCACCGGCGGATAGATAACGACCGCCTCGCGGCGGTAGAGCTTGGCGATGCGGCGGCGGATGTGCTGCGAGTTGGCGATCAACAGATCTGGCCGTTGGGCCGCCACAAAATCCCACTGGCGCAAGCGGTGCAAAAGCCATTGGCTGATCGCATAAGTAGGACGTAGGGCCCGCATCCCCGCCCGTTCCAGGTAGAGTTCCCGGTTTTCCCAGAGATAGCGGGTGGGGCTGTGGATGTAGCTCAGGTGCAGCGTTGAGGCCCCTGTCAGGATCCCTTTGGCAAAGGCATGGCTGCTGGAGATCACACAGTCATAGGCGGAGAAATCGAAGCTCTCGTAGGCCAAGGGCATCCAGGGCAGCAGATACTTGAGGCGACCATGGTAGTTGCGGCGCAGCACCCCCAGCCATCTGGCCCAGCCCTGCAGAAAAGAAGTGTGAATCGACAGCTTCTGCCAAGTCGGCGGCAAAGTGTGAGCCGAAAAAAGGCTGACGTACAGAGGTGCCTGCGGAGCAAAGGTCAGCAGCTCCTGCAAAACCTTTTCCGATCCTCCTGGCCAGATCAGGTACTCGTGCACCAGCGCCAGGCGCTCAGGCCAGGCAGGATCCCGGCTTGGGAGAGTGGGGACGACGGCCACGGGAAGGGATAGGCACGGTCAGGACTTGACAAGACGGCGTTTTTGGCCAATCGGGCCGCTCACCTGCTTGGCTTTTTCGTCGATCCGCTCGTTGATATAGTTGTAAATTTCGCGGAAGCGAGGCAGGGCCCGCATCTCCAAGCGGCTGCCATCCTTGAGGGTGAGCACCATATCTCCCCAGACGCCCAAGCCCCGTGGCACGATGACCACCTTGGCGATCTCGCTGTAGATCACGTCAGAGCGCTCCTTGCCGCCCCAGCCGCCGATCACCGTGATGCGGCGACTGGTAATCCGGTAGTGTACCCAGAGCTTGCGCACCAGTGCTCCCACAAACAAAGGCAGGCCGACCAGCGTGGCCCCGATGAAGGAGTTCAACACCAAATCGCCACTGTGAGGGCCACCCTCAAAAAAAACCTCTTCTTTTATAGCCATGTCCAGCTCACTTGCTGCCCCACGTCAACCCGAACGATCCTAAAAACAATCGTGACATTCTCCCGTCACCGACTGCAAGCGGTACGGCGCCGGCTTTCCCACATCCCTGTTGGGCTTTTCCGGCCATTGCCAACGATGGAGTTTCCCTTAGCTGTCCCGGGGCACTTCCCAACCCGCCCAATCCCACCATTCGAGCCGCCGCCCGCCGGGTTGGCGAGCAGGGGAAGCAAGTAAACTACCCGCACTCTAGGCGTCAGCATGAGTGCGGGCTTTGGGTAGCCCCGCAGTTGGTAAACCAACGGCCCCTCACCCCCAGCCCCTCTCCCAGAGGGACACCCTCACCCCCAGCCTCTCTCCCAGAGGGAGAGGGGAGCTGCGCGTTCGCGACAGCGTTGCGCGGCAGTAACGACGTAGAGAAAGGTTTCATTGCTATTTGAATGACTATGTAGTCTGGCTCAACCCCTTTGTTGGCCTAGCGTGCCAGGGGGAATGCCAGAGTCCAGGTATCTCGACGTTCACTGTTTGGGCAGAGCGCGGGACTTGGAGCTCCCCGCTGAACTCCTCGAAGGTTAAACAACAGGCGGAAAGCTCAGAAAGGGCAGGCGGGTGAGGATCCCTGGCACAGGGCCTACTTCCACTGGCAAGCCTTCGGCAGGCTCGAACTTGGTGCGCACATATCCCAATCCCAGGGATCCCGCTGCAGCGGGGCCGGCACTGGTCAGCAGCCCAATCTTTTCCCCCTGCCGCAAAATCGCTGTGCCGGGCAGGACTTCTCCTTGGACGCGGATCCCCCACAGAGTTTGGCGGATGCGTTTGTAGGTCACTTGCTTGGCCAAGACTTCCTGGCCGATGTAGCACCCTTTGGAGAGGGAAATGGCGTGCCACAGACCAGCTTCCAAGGGGTTGTAGTCGGGGGTGAGTTCTCGGTCGGCGGCGGGGCGACCGGCCTCCAGGCGCAGGACTTCCCAAAGTTCAGGTGGGGCCAGCTCCGCTCCGGCTTGGAGCAGGCGCTCGGCAAGGGCAGCTTTGTGTTCGCTAGCCCCCCAGAGGGTAAATCCCGGCTGGGCAAGGCCCGTGCCACAAGCCAGATGGACAGGGATCCCTTGGATCTCCACGCGGCGGTGCTCATAAGGTCTGGTTGGGATCCCTTCTGGGCCCAACACCTGCTCCAAGAGGGCCTGGCTCTGCGGGCCGATTAACCCAAAGCCAAAGGTCTGGTCGGTCTCATCTTCCAACTTTGCCCCCCGCACAAAGGGCAACAGACGCCCCAAATTCTGCATCAGCAGGCTGCGCCGCTGGGGTGAAGTCCAGATCCAGCAGTCTGCTTCTTCCACGTACACCGTTGCCAAATCCAGAATGCCGGCGGTGGAGGTCACGAAAACCGTATCCGCCCCTTGGCCGGGCTTAAGGGCTTTCAGATCTTGCGTGCTCTGGCTGTGCAAATAATCCAAGCCCGGGGATCCTTGCAGGCGCAGGCGGCCCCAGTCAGAGCGATCCAACAGCAGGGATCCCGTCCGTGTGACAGACATCGCTCACCCCAAAGATAGGATTTGGCTTTCTTTCCTACCCTAGAATAGGCTAGTTCACCCTATCGTCTGTGGCAGACCCCCGGTGTACTGATTGTGATCGAAGTTGAGGTTCACCAACAGTTGCGGCAGCTTTTGCGGCAGTCTCCCGAAGCTGTGTGGCCCCATCAGTTGACGATGGCCCGCATGGTGGCGCGGGGGCTGCGGTTGGGTCGCAGCACCTTGATTCAGGTGCCTGCTGGGGGCCAGCACCGCCTCAGTTATCTGCTGCCGGCTCTGATGTGGCCGGATGCCACGTTGCTCTGCGCTCCGGCGCCCGTGCAGGCGCAAATCTTGGGGGAAGAGATCCCCTGGCTACAACAGACCCTGCAGTTGCACAAGCCCGTCCTGCAAAAAGACCGCTGGCCGGAGCCCGATTTTCGGGGGCTGCTGTTGGTGGATCCCCTGGATTGGCTGCAGGCTCGCCTGAGAAAAGATACCTCGGAAGTGCCAACGGGGATCCCTCTGATCCTCGATGGAGCCGAAGACTTGGAAGATTGGGCCTACCAAGCGCTGACGGTGACCCTGGAAGCCAGCCACTGGCAGCAGCTCCGGCAGATCTTCCCCGCCGAAGCTGAGCAGCTTTCTCAGGCGCAGGTCAATTTGGCTCTGCGGCTTTTGCGGCGACCGCTTTGCCGCTGCCTGCTGCATGCGGATGAACAGGTTCACCTGGATGCTGCGCTGTCTTTGCTGGTGGGCTACCCCGGCTGGTTGCCGGATCCTTGGGATCAGATCCGCCGGCGGCTCAGGGATCCTGTTTCCAGTTGGATCTGGTGGGCGGAAACCGACCGAGAAACCGGTCGCCTCACCCTTCACCACAGCCCGACAGCTCTGCACGATCGGCTGGCACCCATTTGGGCCACACAGCCGGTGGTCATTATTGGGGAAGCGCTGGATCTGGATCGTCAGGCAGCAACCTATCGGCAACGGTTGGGCTTGCCGGATCTGACGCCGTTGCGATTTGCCTCAGGCGAAAGTTGGTCACGTTCCGGCGAGGCGGAGCTTTGCCTCTACTTGCCGCGCCTGCCTTTGCCCAACAACCCTCTATTTCGAGATCACCTGCTGCAAGAGCTGAAAAAGCTGATCCCTCAGACGCAAGGCTTTGTGGCGGTGTTGGTATCGGATCGGCCCCTGCAGGCACAGGTGGGTGCGGCTTTGGCCGCCGAATTCGGCTCGCGGGTGCGGGTGAACAGCCTATCTCCGGGAGAAAGAGGGATCTTGGTCTGCGACTGGCTCCACTGGCTGCACCACAAGGCCAGCCTGCCCTGCCCGGAGCTGCTGGCCATCGTCACCTTGCCTTTTCCCTCTGTGGAAGATCCCAGGGTGGCCGGACGGGTGCACCATCTGCAACGCACTCAGCAGGACTGGTTCCGTCAGTACCTTTTGCCGGTGGCCGCTGCCCAGTTGCAACGGGCCGTCGCGCCCCTGCGGCAAAACCTGCATGCGGGCCAAGACTCCAGCTCGCCGACCCGATGGGTGGCCATTTTGGATAGCCGCATCATTACCCGTAGCTACGGCGTCTCGCTGCTCAATGCCTTGGGGCCAACTTTGCGGGTCGAACAGCGCAGCCAATTGTTTGTTTAGGGATCCCTGGGCTTGTGGGCTCTTTGCCCTCACCCCCAGCCCCTCTCCCGGAGGGATGACCCAAGCGCTCCGCGCCGCTAGCGCGAACACCCCCGGCCCCTCTCCCAGAGGGATGACCCTCACCCCCGGCCCCTCTCCCAGAGGGAGAGGGGAGATTTGTATCCTAGGTAGCCAAAGCCAACCGGGATCCAAGCTATTCTGAAGGTGAATCACTCCTGTTCACCCTCTTCTCTTTCCTCTCATGACCAGTTCTACTCTCAGACCCGATGCAGCCCTGCGCGAGCAAGCCGTCTGGAAGCCGTTGCGGCAGGCCATTGTGGAAAGCTCAGGGTTTCGAGGATGGCTGCAGGGGCGGGAGCTGCCCAGCCAGGAGGCGGAGCTGGATCGTCTGGTGCATCGCTACCTGGAGCAGACCCTCTCTCACTTGGCCTACTAGAATCCCCATAACCACAGCCAAAGGGGCAAGGTGAACAGAGCCGCCAAGTAGCCCACGGCCAAGGCGGCTACGGTGAGCTCCCGATCCAGATTGTATTCTTCCGTAAGCACCAGGGTGGCGATAGCGGGGGGCATGCCCGCCTGCAGGGTCAGCACCAGCTTGGCCAAGGATGGATAAGGGGTAAAGGCGAGGCCGATCCCTACCAAAAGAGGCACGAGCAGGATTTTGATCGAGAGGGCCACTGCGGCAGGGAAAAAGGATCCCCAGCGCTTCACTTGAGCCAGCCGCATTCCCAAGATGATCAGACTCAGGGGAATCGTGCTCCAGGCAAAGGCAACCAAGCCTTGAGAGAGCCACCCCGGCAGGGGTTGGCGAGCCAAGGCCAAGCCGACAAAGAAGGCCCAAAGGGTGGGGCTGCTCAGCAGTCGGATCGCTGTTTGCCGGGGACGAGGGCGAGAGGGACTGTGGCGGCTGGCCACCCACACCCCCAGCCCATAGGCCGTAAAGAGCGTACCCAACAAATCGTAGAACAAAGCCCAGCCGAAGTAGGCGCTCCCGGCCACCGCCAGACAGATGGGGTAACCCAAATAGCCGCTATTCCCTAAGGTGGCCGCCAGATAAAAACTTCCTCGCCGTGCTCTGCTCCAAAGCCAGGGATCCCGCTCGTTCTTTCCCTGCCAGGCATGGTGTTGCCATCTTAGCCAGGCGTTGGCCAGGGCAAACCCCAGCCCGGTTGCCAGCCAGCAGACCAAAGGGGCCACCCAGATCTGGCCGGAGAGATCCGCCTTCTGGATAAATCCAATTGTGCCCAGGGGCACCCCCACCCAGAACATGAACCGGCCCAGAACGTGGGGATCCAGCCAACGCTTCCAGCCGGTGGGCAGCCTTTTCTGGAGGACAAACCCCAGCAGCGTCCAGCCCAGCAGGGGGAGATAAACCTGAAAAAGGGTGGTGAGCACGCCAAAGTGGCTCTAGGGGGAAGAGGAAAGGGATCCCGTCATCACACAGTTAGCTAGGGATCCGCTGGGGTTCTTCACGTAGGGCAAAGATGCGCAGAATCACCGCTTCCACAACCCGGTCTGGGGTAGAGGCGCCAGACGTGATGCCGATCTGCACCGGCCCATCGGGTAACCAACCCTCGGTAACAATTGGGTCTTGGTGGAGGGGCTTGTGGCGGATGCGGTTGGGGGGTTGGATGCAGTCGGGGCCATCGATATGGAAAGAGGGCAGCCCCTTGGCCAGGGCAATTTCCTGCAGGTGGGTGGTATTGGAGGAATTGAACCCGCCGATCACCACCACCACGTCCAAGGTCCGCTCCAGCAGCTCGAACATGGCGTCCTGCCGTTCTTGGGTGGCGTTGCAGATGGTGTTGAAGCTCATGAAGTGGTTGTCCAGCTCCTGGGGGCCATATTTGCGCAGCATGGTGGTCTCAAACAGCTTGGCAATGGCGCGGGTTTCCCCTTCCAGCATCGTGGTTTGGTTGGCGATGCCGATCCGCTCCAGATCCCGATCCGGATCGAAGCCGGGAGAGGTGGCCTTGCCGAAGCGCCGCCGAAATTCTGCCGCATCTCCGCCTTGCAAAATGTAGCGGGCGACCCATTGCGCTTCTTCCAGGTTCAGCACCACCAGATATTTTTGGGCAAAGGAGCTGGTGGCCACGGTTTCTTCGTGGTTGTACTTGCCGTGGATGACAGAGGTGAATTGGGCGGCGCGGTGCTTGTCCACCTGGTTCCAGACGCGGGACACCCAGGGGCAGGTGGTATCGACGATCTCATTGCCCTGCGACCGGAAAAACGCCATCTCCGATACGCTGGCCCCAAAGGCAGGCCAGATCACCACGTCCTCGGGCCGGATCTGGGAAAAGTCCTTGTTGCCGTCGGGGCCTTTTTCCACAAAGCGGATCCCCATCTCCTGCAGGTGGCGGTTGACCAGAGGGTTGTGGATGATCTCGTTGGTGATCCAGATCTGGCGATCCGGAAAGCGGCGCCGCGCCTCGTAGGCATATTCCACCGCCCGTTCCACCCCCCAGCAGAAGCCAAACGCCTTGGCCAGATGGATGGTGATATCCCCCTGTTGATAGCGGTAAGATTGGGCGCGGATCTGCTCCACCAGAGGGCTTTTGTAGGTGGTTTGCAGCTCCCGTTGGGCCTGGTCTTTGTGCTCCTCAAACCCCTTGGCAAAGTAGGTGCTGGAGCTGCGCAGAGCCTTGCGCAGGGCGCGGGGATCTTCGGGGAAGGTGTTCGGAGAAGAAGCTTGAGAATGAGGCATGGTGGTTACTCGTGCTTGCGCCGCTGGTGCCATAAGGATCCTTTCTCAGCTTACGCCCTATCTTAAAGGCGTGCGCCAACCCGGCAGCCGGATAACCTACCCAAATCGGACAGGATCCCGGACTCAAACCCCAAAGGCCAGGGCAACTCCCGAAAGATGGCGCTCTAGGCAGGCGGCTGATCTTGCCTTTCCAGTTGCTGCAGCCGTTCCTGGAGCTGGCGGGCAGTCAGAGAAAAACTGCGCCCCGGCCAAAGAAGAGAGCCCAGCCCCGCCGTCAACAGCCCCAGGCCGATGGCCGCGGCGATGAGCAATCCCAGCGGCAGCTCCACCGAGCGCCACATTAAAAAATGGACGGTCAGGGGAGTGGGGTTTTGTCCGGCCAGGACTGCCACTCCCAAAGCCAGCAGCACCGTCAAGACCAAGTGGAACAGCAGCAACATGAGGGATCCCGTCGCAACAGTTCTATTCTGCCTTGCTGGCCGACGGCGCAGGCCAGGGCCGCACTGTGCCATCGGGCAGGATGGCGCCGCTTAGGTCGGCACCGGTCAGCACCGCTCCGCCTATTTTTGCCCCGCTCAGGTCGGATCCCTGCAGTTGCGCACGGGTTAACTTGGCTTCCCACAGGTAGGCCCCGTGCAAGTTGGCTTCCCGCAAATCGGCAAAGCTGAGATCGGCGCCAATGAGGTTGGCTTCCCAAAGGTTGGCACCGCGCAGGTTGGCCCCCATCAGGTTGGCGGAGCTGAGATCGGCTCCACGCAGATCCGCCTCCTGCAAGTTAACCCCGCTCAGCTTGCCAAAGGAAAGGTTGGCCCCTCTCAGATTCACCCCCTGCAGGGTGGCGCGTACCAGATCCACGCCCACCAGGTTGGATTCTTGAAAGTTGCGCTCGCCGGCGGCATAGTTTGCCAGCAGCTCATCTGCAGTGGTCATTCGGGGCATGGCCGGGTACCCCCAATCGCCGAGTTTATTCAGCAACCCTTGATTGCCAAACGAGGTGCTGATGACTCAATGCTAGATGTTGGCCATTATACCGTCTATCTACAGCCGCTCGCGGCTCACGGCGGGCAAGAAGGGATCCCCGCCGTTGTCTCATCTGCCCTCTGGGGAGAGGGCGGGGTTGCTTCTGCCACCCTTTGGATGTGCAGCTCCAAGTAGCCGGTGGCCGGATCCGGCTGACGGGAGAAGCGGTACTCCGGGCTGTCGGCAAGGACAATCTCGGCGGTGGTGTAGATGAGGCAGCCGGGGCGCAGGTGCCCTCCCCAAGTTCGGCCTTGGGCATCGGCAACAGCCAGATGGAGATGGACGCCGTCCGGGCACAGGGATCCGCTCAGGGACAGGATCTCCAGGCATTCCGACAAGAGGTGATCCTCTGTTTGGTCAGCCAGGCGCAGGGTGGCTTGGCTGAGGCTGCCGACGGCGCTGAGGACAAAGGCTGCCTGCAAAGGTTGTTGGCGGGCAAAGCGCTCCAGCTCCTGCTTGAGGTCTTGGCCGGGCAGCAGGCGTAGGGGGTAGATCTTGAGGGATCCCGTGGGTAGAGGCTGTTGGCGCTCAGCAGCAGCGCTCCCCGGTCGCCAGCCGGGCTTGACCACCGGGTAGGCACGGGCAATCACCAGGCAGTCGTCAGGCACAGGGTAGCGGGCAGGAATGGTGGAGCCGGCGGCAATGGTGACATCGGATCCCACCTTGAGGGGGGCCACCAGCACCGAGTTGGCGCCGGTCTTGCTGCGATCGCCGATTTCGGTAAAGTGCTTCTGCTGGCCGTCGTAGTTGGCGATGATCGTGCCGGCGCCGATGTTGACCTGGGATCCCAGCTTGGCGTCACCCAGGTAGGCCAGGTGGGCGGCGTTGGTGTGGGAGCCAATCTGGGTGTTTTTAACTTCCACAAAGTTGCCGATGCGGCAGCCGTCGCCAATCTGGCTGTGGGGACGCACATGGGCGTAGGGGCCTACCCAGACGCGATCCCCAATCTGGCTGTGGCTGACCACCGAGTAGAGAATGTGGCAATCGGAGCCGATGGTGCTGGACTCGATCCAACTGCCCGGCCCCAGGCGGGTGCGCGGCCCGATGCGGCACCTCCCGCGCAGGTGGGTTTGGGCTTCGATCACCACATCGGGGGCCAATTCCACCGTCTCTTCCAGGCTGCTGCTCTCGGGATCCACAAAGGTGACCCCGGCTTCCATCCAAGCTTCCTTAAGGCGATCCTGCAAAATCTGGTGGGCCTGGGCCAGTTGGCGGCGGTCGTTGATGCCCACAATTTCTTGCGGGTCGGCAACATCCAGGGCGATGGCTTTGCTCACCCGCTTGACGGCATCGGTTAAGTAGTACTCCTGCTGGGCGTTGTTCCGCTCCAAACTCGGCAGCACCCGGGCCAGGGCCGGCCAATGGAAACAGTAGACGCCGCTGTTGATGCGGCGATTTTGCCGTTGGGCCGGGGTGCAGTCCCGCTCTTCCACCAACTCCAGGATCCGCTGTTGAGCATCGCAAAACACCCGCCCATAGCCATAGGGATCCACCACCTGAGCCGAGAGCAAGGTCACATCCGGCTGGACTTGGCGGTGGCGTTCCACCAGCGCCTGCAGGGTTTCCACCCGCAACAGAGGCACATCCCCGTTGACCAACAGCAGATCCCCCTGAAAATCGTCCAGGACGGGTAGAAGCTGCTGCACCGCGTGTCCGGTGCCCAGTTGCTGGGCCTGCTCCACAAATTCGACCGGGTACTCCCGCAGGGTCTGTCGCACCTGCTCCTGCCCATACCCCACGATCACCAGACAGCGCTGGGGCTTCAGAGACAGCACCGTGCGCAGCAGCCGCTCGATCAAAGACAGGGATCCCAGCTTGTGCAGCACCTTGGGCAATTGCGACCGCATGCGGGTGCCCTTGCCCGCTGCCAAGATTGCCACCGCCAGCTCCCGCTCCGCCATGTTCCCCCCAGATCTGCCCCCATAAAGTATATGCGGCAGAATCCTGCTCAACTGTAGCTTGCCTCCCCCTCTGCAGAGCTGCGTAAACTTGAGCTAGCCTGGGGCCAGGCGTAGGTAGGGCAGAGTATGGCCGAGAGCGAAGGCTCCAATACCCCTCTTCAAAAACGTCAGCGCTTGGTTCGCGAGGCAGCCGGCTGGCTGGCGATGCTGGGGGTGCTGATCCCAGGGCTGCAGCGTTTTTACATGGGCCACCGACGCTGGGGCTGGGGCTATTTGGTGCTGGGGTTGATGGTGTTCGTTCCTTCCATCCCGCTGCAGATCCTCAGCTACGGGGTACGCGCCCTTTGTTTGCTGGAAGGGCTATGGTTGCTCACCATGACCAATGAGGACTTCGATTTTCGCTTCAACCGGGATCTCATCGAGCTGGACTGGACCAGTGCGCAAGATCGGGAAGTCCGGGATCCCGAGCAGCAGTTGCAAAGTCAGTTGCAGCAAGGCTTGATCACCCGCGCTGAATATGAGGAGCGCCGCCGACAAATCCGCAGGATCTCCTAGGTCGAGCATTCCAGCTTCTGCTCAGGCCGCAAGTCCGATAGGATAATCGTCTGGGTGTTATTTTCTCAGCAGTAGCCCCTACCCAAGTCGGGCTTTTTCCACTCTTCTGCCTGTCTGTATGTTGCCAAGTCTTCCTCTCGCAGCCGTTCCCCTCTTCTCCATCGCGGCAGCCATGCTCTTGGTCTACTTGCCCATGGGGGTGGTGGGCTATGCGCGGGCCCGCGTCGGCTACGACCTGCATGCGCCTCGGGCTATGTTCGATAGGCTACCCCCCTACGGCCAGCGGGCCACCTGGGCCCATGCCAACGGGTTTGAGACTTTTGGGATGTTTGCCTCAGCGGCGTTGATCGCCTACATCACCGGCCCTCACCCGGATCCCTGGTCTTTTGGCCTCAGCGGCGACGAAGGGGTAGCTGTGCTGTGTGGGGTGTTTCTGCTGGCACGGCTGCTCTACAACTTCTTCTACATCGCTGACATCCCCATCGGGCGATCCCTCTCCTTTTTGGCCGGATCCCTGGCCACCTTGGGCCTGTTGCTGATCAGCCTGCTGCCTTTTCTCGGCGGGAGCTTGGCCTAAGCTGGCGAGGGAAGTTCCCCCGTCATTTTTTGATCCTGCCGGTACCCTGGCTCAACCTGCAATACTGGAAAAGGATGGCGTCCCCTATCCACGGCCCACTACGCAACGGTCAGCCATGTATACTCTGGAATTGCTTCTGAAAGGGAACCCTGCCCCCATCGTTGTCCACCAAAAAGAGGAGGAAGCGGCCAACCGGGCCTACCAAAGCATAGTCAATGCTTTGCAGAACGGCTCCCCTCAGAGCTTGGAGCTGACCTGCGACCGCACCGGCAAAAAGGTGTTCCTGCTCACCGGCGAGCTGTGTGGTGTGCAAATGACCTCTAAGTCGGGTGGCGCCAGCCCCATGGGAGCCCGTCCCGGTTTTTTGGCCCAGTTGCAAGGCTGAGGACGGCTCTTTTCTCTCTACCGCCAGGGATCCCCATGTCTGAGGTGGCCATTCGGGTGGAGAGCTTGACCTTTGCCTGGCCGGAACGTCCGCCGGTCTTGCAGGGGTGCAGTTTTGCCATTCCCAAGGGCCAGTTGTGGATGCTGTTGGGGCCCAATGGCAGCGGCAAGTCCACCCTGTTACAACTGTTGTCCGGATCCCTGACCCATCCCCAGCCTCTTTCAGGTCACCTGGAAATTTGTGGTCGGCTGGGCTATGTGTTTCAAAACCCGGATCACCAACTGTTCATGCCCACAGTGGGGGCCGATGTGGCTTTTGGCTTGGGGGCAGAGGCTCTGGCTTGGGCGGAAATTCACCGGCGGGTGGAAACAGCCTTGGAACAGGTGGGACTCAAGCACCTGATCCGCCGGCCCATCCACGGCCTCAGCGGCGGACAGAAGCAACGGGTGGCGGTGGCGGGGGCCTTGGCCCGACGCAGCGAAGTGCTGCTTTTGGACGAGCCGACCGCTCTGTTGGATCCCGATAGCCAGGCGGAGTTGCTGCGCTGCATCCGTCAACTGGTGGATCAAGAGGGCATCACCGCCCTCTGGGTCACCCATCGGCTGGCGGAACTGGAGTGGGCGGACGGAGTAATTTTCCTCTCCGAAGGACGGGTGCGCTATCAGGGATCCCCAGAGCAGGTGCGGCAACAGCTTGGACAACTGTTCGGCGCCTTCAGGTCTCACTGATCCCGAAGAGATCGCAAAAGGGTGGCTGCACCTCGCCGGCGCCCCTGTCTAGAATAGGTAATGTATGCACGTGTTCAATTCGATTGACACAGGGTCATTATCCTGGACTCATTCCCCACTTGGATTGGCTGGTTCCCACCAGTTGATCCTCAGCCACATCCGATCCCTGCTGACCTGCGTCAATCGGCTATCCAGCGGGCCATCGGCCCCATCTAGTCTAAAGGAGCCTTGAGACCATGGGACTGTCTGAAGTCATCGCCAAAGAACTGGAAAATGCTCGCAACGTCTGCTCTGAGTACGGCGAAGGGGATCCCCACTGCCGTGCCGCTTGGGATGCCGTTGAGGAGGTGCTGGCAGCCCGCAGCCACCAGCCCAAAACTCCCAGCAGCCTGGAGCAGCACTGCGCCGAAAACCCAGATGCCGTCGAGTGCCGGGTTTACGACACCTAGTTCCTGGGAGCCCTGCAGATGATCTCGGTTGATTGCGTAGCGATCGACGGGGTTTGCTGCTGGGAATCCCTAGCCAGATTCACCAGCCTGCCGGATCCTTGCCGGTAGGCTTTGCCCTTCGCGGCTAGAAGGCCACTTTTGGCTGCCATCCATCGAAGCTAGGATCGGAACTCTCCAGAAGGTCGATGGGATCCCCACCGCCTTTGCAGGAGCGTCTTTTCACGAAGAAAGTTTTTGGGCCGAATGAGCCCGAACCCACAAGACAAAGGCTAGCGCCAGCAGCACCAGTTGGGGGAGCAGCGTCTGCCAAGTGGGATACAGGCCCAGCCAGCGCAACTTTGGGATCCCGATGAGAGGGGTGACCGGCAGCCAGTCCGCCACCTGCAAAGCGTGCAGGCCACTACCCAAAAACTTAAAGCCCAAATAGAAAACCAGCAGACTGAGGCCCCGGAAAAAAGCTCGCAGCGGCAATCTCAGCCCCACCTGCAGCAGCAGGATCGCCACCCCCACCAACATCAGGGATCCCAGTCCGATCCCCAGCCAAAATTCTTTTGCCGGCAGGGCGGGGGCCAACCCCACATAAAACAACACCGTTTCCGCCCCCTCGCGAAACACCGCCATAAACGCCAGGGAAGCCAAAGAAAAAACCTGGCCGGTGGCCAGTGCCGCCTGCGCTTGTTCTTGCACAAAGGTTTGCCAAGAAGCCACTGCAGCCCGGCGGTGCAACCAAAGGCTGACCGAAAACAACAAGCCTGCCGCCACCAGCCCAGTGATCCCCTCCAGCACCTCTTGCCGCGTGTGGGTGAGCAACTGCTGGAAAAACAGCTTCACCAGCAGACCCAGCATCACCGCTGCCAGCAAGCCTGCGGATCCTCCCAGCCACACCCAGCGCTGCTGAGCCGACTGCCCGCTCTTGCCCAAAAGCGCCAGTAGCGCCACCAACACCAGGAGAGCCTCCAGGCCCTCCCGCAGCAAAATCGAAGCGGCATCCAGGAAGGTGTAGTCGGACATCAGTTCACCCAGACAGGCGGCTCGATTCTGTCCGGAGCCAAGAGGGTTTCTAGGTGGTGGCCGGAATGAACTTGAGGGCAGCAGAGTTCATGCAGTAGCGCAAACCCGTGGGCGGGGGGCCATCCCGAAACACGTGCCCCAGATGCCCACCGCAGTTAGAGCAGTGCACTTCTGTGCGGGGCACGAACAACTTCCAATCCGTCTTGGTACCGATCACATGGGGAGCAATCGGCTCCCAAAAGCTGGGCCAACCGGTGCCACTGTCGTACTTGGCTGCCGAGGAAAACAGCTCCTGCCCACAGCCGGCACAGACGTAAATGCCTGCGGCCTTGTTGTCGTAGTAGGCATTGCGGAAAGGAGGCTCCGTGCCCTCCTGGCGCAGCACATAGTACTGCTCTTCGGTGAGCAGTTGCCGCCATTCGGCATCGGTTTTGGTGACGGGATAGGTCTGTTGAGCCATTGCTCGTTGCTCTCCTACCAAGCTAAGGGATCCTGGGATGAACCCAGCCACGGTCAAAGTCAATAGCTTGCGTCGTCGCATGAGAGGTTCATCCATCCTCACCGTCTAAACAGCGGAAGAAGCCATCGCCAACCCGTTCTCTACTTGGCTGAGGGGGATCTGTCCGCTTTTGTCCGCTGGCTGTTGTTGGAGGATTGCCAGCAGATTGTCTTTATCTTAACTCTTCTTCTTTACGAACAGCCGCGTAAAGCCTCCGGTTTCCAACCGGGGGAGTGTCCAGTCCTTTTCCCCTCTTCCCGAAAGCTGAGCAGGTATCCATCTATGGGTTCTATCGGCAGCTTTTATCCTCAGCCTGAGGCGTAATCCCGTTACAATTAAGCTCGAGCAAGCTGCTTGTCCAACTCTAGACGAGTAATGGAGTTCTTCCTATGCTGCTGGTCGGCTCAGGCGCACGGTTTGTGCAGCAACTGGAGCAATCTGGGGCTCTGGCCATCTTTGTGACCCCAGAAGGGGGATCCGAAGGGCATTACCTGCGGCGGCTGCGCGGAGCCGGGTATGAGGTGGTCACGCTCTCCAGCAAAGGAATCGGAGATCTGGCGAGCTATTTGACGTGCAGTCATGGGGTACGGCCTGCCACGCTGGGCAAATCGGAGCGGCGCACCTATTTTTTCCCGGCGTTGATCGAGCAGTATCGAGCCACCTTGCCCGCGAAGGCGAAAGGATTGGTGTTTTGGTTTTACGAGGGGCATGTGCTCAGCCAACAGGAACTCTCTTACCTGGTGAAGCTGAGCCGGGAAGACAAGGGGGTCAAATTTGTCGTGGAGCTGGGCCGAGAGCGCTCCATTCGCTGGCAACCTCTGCAAAGCGCCTGAGCATCTTCTCAGGATCCTGGAAAATTCTCTGCTACCATCTCAGATAGATGGCCTGCAGCTCAGAACCATCCTGCTAGCGGCTTCTCTCACCTGTGACCTTGCCAACCGCCTCGCTGCAACAGGGTACTTGGTTTAAGCTGATCTGTGGCGCAAGTTTTCACCACTTGCCCTCGGTTCGCGAGCTGGCTTTTCTCTACACGCTGGCTGGGGCAGATTGCATTGACGTCGCTGCCGATCCCGCCATTGTGCGGGCTGCTCAACAAGGGATCCAATGGGCCCAAGCCGAAGATCCCCGGGCGCGCTCCCCTTGGGTGATGGTCAGTGTCAATGACGGGGAAGATGTGCACTTCCGTAAGGCGGTGCTGACGGCTCCGGTCTGTCCTGCCGACTGCCCCCAGCCGTGTCTGGCCGTCTGTCCTCCCCATGCTTTGACACCGGCAGCCCTTCCTGCCCAAGTCCACATTCAGGCAGAGCTGTGCTATGGCTGTGGGCGCTGTGAGCCGGTTTGCCCCCACCGGCGCATTGCCACCTGCGGCTATCAAGTTGCTTTGGCAGAGGTGTTGCCGCCTTTGCTCGAGTTGGGCATTCAGGCAGTGGAGATCCACACCTGCATCGGTCGTCAGAGGTCATTCGAGCAACTGTGGGGATCCCTGAAGCCCTGGCTACCTCACCTCCAGGCAATCTCGATTAGCTTTAACGATGGCCCGGGCCTGGAGGCCTACTTGAGGGATCTGCTGGCCCTGATGGATCCCTTGCCGGAGGTGTTGATCTGGCAGGTGGATGGCCGGCCCATGAGTGGCGATATTGGCGCTGGCACCGGCAAAGCCACCCTGAAGTTGGCCCAAAAGGTGCTGGCCATGGGTTTGCCCGGCTATGTGCAACTGGCGGGCGGAACCAATGCCCAAACGGTGTCGCTGTTGGATCCCGATTGGCCGGTGGCGGGGGTGGCCTTTGGCAGCTACGCACGACAGTTGGTAGCGGCCCATCTGGAAGGGCCGAGCCCAGCGGAGCCAGGATGCAATCCTGGATTGGCGGCGGGGATCCCGTTGGCCAAGCAGTTGGTGCAGCAAGTGAAGCGGCGATCCATTGCTTGCAAACAAACCTGTTTTTCCTGCGTTTAGTGACCTTGCTCAGCCATGAGTTTTCCCGCACAGCCCTCAACCCCAAATCCGTTGGCGGATCCGCACCGCTTACGCGAACACACTGGCTTTCCCGGCCAGGTTCAATACAGCGACGACTTGAGCAAACTTCTGGATATCCTGCCGGCTCCGATTCGCGAGCGCCTAGAGCAGCATCCCCACCTGGATCGATTGGTAGAAGTGGTGATGGATTTGGGTCGCCGCCCCGAAGCCCGCTTCCTTGGCTTTGCCGATTACCTCTCAGAAGAGGTGATCACCCGAGCCGACTTGGATCAAGTGATCAGTCGGGTTGGAGAGTTCAGCGGTGACAACCGGGCGGGCATCGCCTCTACCCTGCATCGCATCAGTGCCATTCGCAACCGCCAAGGCACGATCATCGGTCTCACCTGTCGGGTGGGTCGCTGCGTTATCGGCGTCATCAGCATGATCCGCGACTTGGTGGAGCAGGGTCGCTCCATGCTGTTGCTGGGCCGACCGGGGGTGGGTAAAACCACGGCTTTGCGGGAAATTGCCCGCGTGCTGGCGGATGAGCTGGGCAAACGAGTGGTTATTATCGACACCTCCAATGAGATCGCCGGCGATGGCGACGTGCCCCACCCGGGTATTGGCCGAGCCAGACGGATGCAGGTGGCCAGCCCAGAGCTGCAGCACAAGGTGATGATCGAGGCTGTGGAAAACCACATGCCCGAGGTGGTGGTCATCGACGAGATCGGCACCGAATTGGAAGCCTTGGCCTCTCGCACCATCGCCGAACGGGGGGTACAACTGGTGGCCACCGCCCACGGCAACCGCATCGACAACCTGATCAAAAATCCCACCCTCTCGGACTTGGTAGGCGGGATCCAATCCGTCACCTTGGGAGATGAGGAGGCACGGCGACGGGGCTCTCAAAAGAGTGTCTTGGAGCGCAAAGCCCCACCCACGTTTGAGATTGCCGTCGAAATGCTGGAGCGATCCCGCTGGGTCATCCATGAAGATGTGGCCGCCACCGTGGATCGCCTCCTGCGCAACCGCGAGCCCCTGACCCAAACGCGCAGCCTGGACGAACACGGCCAGGTGGTGATCGAGCGCCCGGCTCTAGCCGGCCCCCAATGGCCCCCTGCAGGTGCAGCACGGGAGCGAGGTGGATGGCGGCGCTCTGGACGGATGGAATCTCTGCCCAAGGACTCCGTCCCGCTAACGCGATCAGAACCGCTCGAAGGTTGTTCGCGACAGCGAGGAGAGCCAAGCCTGCTCTTGGACAAGCGGGAGGACGCTGTCCCGCCGACGCCGGCGGGATCCCATCCTGCGGTTCAGGTCGTGGCTGAATCCGGAGCAGCCGAAGAGGAAGAAGATTTGGACTGGGAGGGATCCGCTCTGGCTCCAGCAGAGCGGCAGTGGGATCCGGATGAGCCGCTGATGATCTACCCCTACGGAGTGAGCCGCTTCCATCTGGAGCAGGTGATCCAGACTTTGAAACTGCCGGCGGAGGTCACCAAAGACCTGGATGGGGCAGATATTGTCTTGGCTTTGCGATCCCAGGTGCGCAGCCGCTCCAAGATCCAGCAACTGGCCCACTCCCGCCAGATCCCGATTCATACTGTTAAGGCCAATACTTTGATCGCCCTGGCCCGCGCCCTGCGCCACATCCTCAACATCGAAAGCGAAGACGGATCTGATTCCGACCTGGAGCTGTTCATTCGCGCCAGCTCGGGCGACGAAACGGAAGCTCTGGAAGAGGCCCGCTTGGCAGTGGAGCAGATCGTCATTCCCAAGTCTCAGCCGGTGGAACTTTTGCCCCGTTCGCCTCTGATCCGCAAGCTCCAACACCAGTTGGTGGAACATTATCACCTGCGGGCCCAAAGCTTTGGGGAAGAGCCCAACCGCCGCTTGCGCATTTATCCCAACTAGAGCAACTCGACAACTTAGCCGGCTAGCCCAAGCGCTCTGCGCCGCTGCCCTCACCCCCGGCCCCTCTCCCTGAGGAACGACCCAAGCGCTCCGCGCCGCTAGCGCGAACACCCCCGGCCCCTCTCCCTGAGGGAGAGGGGAGTTAGGGAT